>JBDGVS010000175.1:0-5843 GCA_039585535.1 Gemmatimonadota bacterium
ACGCCGGCCCCGCCGGACGCTTCCCCGGCTACTTCGAACACCTCGAGCTCTGGATGATGGTCGACGCGGGCCTCACCCCGGAACAGGCCCTGCTGAGTGCGACGAGTGTCGCAGCCTCGTGCCTCGATAGAGCCGACCTGGGCACACTGACCGCAGGCGCCTGGGCTGACTTCCTGGTTTTTGAAGAAGATCCCCGTACGGATATCCGCGCGACCGCGACGCCCGAGCGCGTGTACATTGCCGGCAACCCCCTGCCGAACCCCACTGAGGAGTCCCCATGAACCGCTACATCACCGAGCTGATCGGTACCTTCTTTCTCGTCTTCACGATCGGCATGGTCGTGATCGGCGGGACTCCGATGGCCCCCATCGCGATCGGATCAGCGCTGATGGTCATGATCTACATGGGCGGCCACATCTCCGGCGCCCACTACAATCCGGCCGTAACCATCGGGCTGTTTCTGCGGGGCGCTACCGAGAAGGCCGACGTCGTTCCGTACATCGCAGCGCAGCTGATCGGAGCATGGCTCGCGGCCAGCGCCGCGCAGTTCCTGACCGGGCAGACCTTCGCGCCTGCCCCCGGTGCGGACGCCAGCATGGTCCAGGCACTCGCCGCAGAGGTCATCTTCACCTTCGCGCTCGTCCTCGTGATCATGAACGTCGCGACATCGAAAGCGACCGAGGGCAACTCCTACTACGGGCTGGCCATCGGCTTCACGGTCACAGCCGGCGCATTCGCGGTCGGGGGAATCTCCGGCGGCGCGTTCAACCCGGCGGTCGGCACCGGACCCATCCTCGTGGACGGGCTCATGGGCGACGGCGGCTTCGGGAATCTGTGGCTCTACTGGGTCGGACCGATCCTCGGTGCCGTCGGTGCGCATCTGGTGTTCAAGGTGCAGGAAGGGACAGCGGCCGAAGGCTGACGAGAATCAGGGTGAGCCAGGCGCCCACGCACTTCGAGCTCCTCGGCGGAGAAGAGGGCATCCGTCGACTCGTCGATCGGTTCTACGACGTCATGGACAGCGACCCACAGGCCGCCACGATCCGCGGCATGCATCCGACGGACCTGTCCACGTCTCGCGAGAAGCTGCACCTCTTCCTGGTCGGATGGTCGGGTGGGCCACCGTTGTATGTGGAACGCCACGGCCATCCGATGCTCAGGGCGCGGCATCTGCCCTTCCCCATCGGGGAGGCAGAGGCCGCGGCCTGGGTGTCGTGCATGGACCAGGCCCTCGCTGAACACGAGATGCCGGAAGAGCTCAGGGAGTACCTGGGTCAGCGCTTCCGGGCGATCGCGACGCACATGCGGAGCCAGTAGGGTCGAACTAGGCGCTCAATTCGTGCGCCTCTCCCGCACCCCGTGGTACTCGGATCAGCTCGATCAACACCTGTACCTGCGGCGGCGGCGGCGGGGTGAAGCGCGACACCACCACCGTGACTGCGAAGTTCAGCATCATCCCCAGCGTACCGATACCCTCCGGACTGATGCCGAACCACCAGTGCTCGGCGACGTTCAGGTCGGGCCGGATGAACTTGAAGTAGACGATGTACGCAGCCGTGAAGGTGATCCCGGAGATCATTCCGAGAATCGCCCCCTCTCTCGTGGTTCGCTTCGAGAAGATCCCGAGCACGATCGCCGGGAAGAACGACGACGCAGCGAGCCCGAAGGCAAACGCCACGACCTGCGCGACAAAGCCGGGCGGATTGATCCCGAAGTAGCCAGCGATCAGGACGGCCACGCCCGCAGCGACCCTCGCCGCGAGTAATTCCTGCTTATCGGTGATGTCCGGTTTGAGCCCACGTTTGAGCAAGTCGTGACTCACGGCCGAGGATATGACGAGCAGGAGTCCGGCTGCGGTCGACAGGGCAGCCGCGAGCCCGCCCGCAGCCACGAGGCCGATGACCCAGGCCGGCAGATTCGCGATCTCCGGGTTCGCGAGCACCATGATGTCGGGATCGACAGTGAGCTCATTGGTCATCGACGATTCCGGGCCTACGTACTGGATCCGCCCGTCGCCGTTTGCATCCTCGAAGCTCAGGAGTCCTGTGGCTTCCCAGTTGGTGAACCACTCCGGCACCGACTCGTACGGGACGTCCTGAACGCTGTCGATCAGATTGGTCCGGGCGAAGACCGCCACGGCCGGAGCTGTCGTGTACAGGAAGGAGATGAAGAGCAGCGCCCACCCTGCGGAGATCCGGGCGTCGCGCACGCGCGGCACCGTATAGAAGCGAATGATCACGTGAGGGAGCCCAGCCGTACCGACCATCAGAGCCGCCGTGATGAAGAAGACATCGAGTGTCGACTTCGTCCCCTCGGTGTACGGTGCGAAGCCGAGTTCTCGATGGAGCCCATCGAGCCTCTCGAGAAGTGCCACACCCGACGACTGCTCGATTCCGCCCAGACCGAACTGCGGAATCGGATTCCCCGTGATGAGAATCGACAGGAAGATCGCCGGGACGAGGTAGGCGAACATCAGGACGCAGTACTGCGCGACCTGTGTGTAGGTGATCCCCTTCATCCCTCCCAGGACAGCGTAGAAGAAGACGATCGCCATCCCGATCATGACGCCCGTGTTCACGTCGACTTCGAGGAATCGACCAAACACGATGCCAACACCCCGCATTTGTCCGGCGACGTAGGTGAACGAGATGAAGATCGCGCAGACGACCGCGACGATCCTCGCCACCTGCGAGTAGTACCGATCGCCTACGAAGTCCGGTACGGTGAACGCCCCGTACTTCCGCAAGTAAGGCGCCAACAGAAGTGCCAGCAGTACATATCCACCCGTCCACCCCATGAGGTAGACCGAGCCGTCGTAGCCCATGAACGAGATCAGGCCGGCCATCGAGATAAACGACGCCGCGCTCATCCAGTCGGCTGCCGTAGCCATCCCGTTGGCGAGCGGAGAGACACCGCCACCGGCGACGTAGAACTCCTTGGTCGACGAAGCGCGGGACCAAACCGCGATGCCGATGTAGAGCGCGAAGGAGGCGGCAACGAGCAGGAAGGTCCACGACTGGACGTTCATGACTGCCCCCCTTCGTCGACCTGGAATTCACGATCGAGACGATTCATGAGCCAGACGTAGACGAAAATCAGGACCACGAACACGTAGATCGACCCTTGCTGGGCGAACCAGAAGCCAAGGGGATAGCCGGTGCCCGGGATCTTGAACGCGTTCAGCGCGTCGGCCAGGATGATGCCGAAGCCGTAGGAGACCACGAACCAGATCGAGATCAGGATGCCGAGGTACCGGACGTTCCGCCGCCAATACTCGGCGTGGCGTGCGATGGTCTCGGGATCGGTGACGGAAGGGCGTTCTGGAGCGCCGCCGTCAGGCTTCGGATCGGCCATGGATTCGACTATGAGGGGTGAGTGCGTGCAGTCGCGGCGCGCATCCGACGATTATCGAAGCTCGTCCAGTTTCGCGCGAGCGCGCTCGACGAAGGCGACGTACGGACCGTCACCGTTTTCGAATGTCGCGACGAGCGTCTCGAGGCGGGCCCGGGCCAACTCGGCGTCGCCCCGTTCCGCGTAAAGGGCGCCGAGTCGCTCGTAGGCGACAGGGTCCCACGGGGTCATCAACGTCGTCCAGAAGAGCGGCGTGTTGTTCAGGTGCCGCTCGTAGAAATCGATGGCACGCTCATCGTCGCCGAGTTCCTCGGCCAGTCGAGCGCGCTCAGCCCAGAAGTAGCAGAAATCGCCGCACGCCTGCACTTCCGAGAAGAGAATGTCGAACTGGCGTGCGGCCTCCTCCGCATCTCCCTCCACACGCGCCGACCACGCCGCCAGGAGCGTACCGAGCTGTCGGTGGACCATGCCGCGGCGCTCGGTCGGGATTCCGGCTTCCCACGCGCGGAATACGGACTCGGCCTCCTCGGCTCGGTCGCCCATCACCATCGCAGCCAGGATGAAGCCGCCGGCATTCACCAGCGTGAGCTCGTCGTGCATCTCCACGGGCAGGGCCTCGTCCAGGGCTTCGGCCGCCGCCCGATCTCCCTCGAGCACCCACGCCGTCCAGACGCGCAAGAGCGCCGACGACCCGACATGGAGTTCGGGCGTCCCCCGCTCTTCGGCAATCCGCTGTGCATCTTCCAGGATCTCCAGCGCCTCGCCGTATCGTCCGAGCCCCAGGTGGTAGGCGGCGAGGTCCCGGCGCCCCTGGACCTGGACGGTCGTCTCACCGAGGATCGTCGCCAGCTCGCGCCGAGCCATCTCGATCGCCTCTTCGAACCGCCGCTCACCACCCAGAAGCCAGTGGCGATACCGCAGCGCGAGGCCCTCGGGATAGAGAGACTCCTGGCGGGCCAGAGTCGCCCAGGCCGCCTCCTTCTGCCCGAGCGCCCACTGCACGAAGGTTAGATTGCCGAGCGAATTGTCCGTGGGCGTCGGCAGCTGGGTCGCACGCTCCAGGGGCTCCAGGGCCGCGCTCCAACGTCCCAGTTGGATCGCGTGTACGCCGGTATTGTTCAGTGCCGTCTCGTCGTCCGGGTACCGTTCGAGCATGCGCGCGTAGGCCGAGAGTGCTGCCTCCGGATCTCGTTCCACGGCAAAGCGATACCACGCGTCGGCCAGCATCCCCTCACGGTCCGTGAGCCGCTCACGGAGCTCGAACGCACGCGTACCGGCCTCCTCCATGCGCTGCCCGTCCGTCCCAGTGTTCCACATGACGACAGAAAGCGCCCGCCACGCCATGGCGAACTGGGGGTCGAGCTCGAGCGCACGCTCCAGGAGCGGGATCGACTCGATCTCCTGCCCGCTCAGCCGGAGCTGCTCCGAGGTCGACAGCAGCCGGAGGGCTTCGAGTGAACTCGTGGTGACTTCCTCGAGCGGCCGGCCGGCCCGGATGTCTCGCAGAGATTCACCGGCCTTCTCTCGAATATCCTGCGAGAGTTTGTCGATGCCGGCGAGCAAATCGTCTTCCGACGAGACGGGAACGCGGAAGGCGCGAAGCACGTCGCCGGTCTCGGCCGCGACGAGCGAGGCCGTGAGCAGGTATCCCGAGCCGACGGCCGAAACCTCACCCTGAATGACCGCCTTGAGTCCTTCACGCTGCGCGAGCTCGCGAGCGAGACCAGCTGTGAACACGTCGTCCGAGGATCGCCCCATGCGTTCGAGTACGGCGCCGACGTACGCAGGCGCAGCAAGATGGATGACCGTGGACTCCTGAAGATCCACCCGGATCGCGTCGGTCGTGACATCCCCGAGTCCTACGCCGGTATCGTCTTCGAAGTCGGCGAGAACGATGCGCTCCCCTTCCTCGAAGACGCCCTGGGCGACCAGAGACCCCTGCGGGCCGAGCCCGGTCGTCCAGAGAACGAAGTATGCGACGAGGGTGAAACCGAGAAGGGCAAAGGCGCCGATTCCGCCGAGGATGGCGTTCCGCCACGTGAGCATGCCCCGGATCGGTGTGATCGTGGAGAACTCGAGAGCCGGGTCGACGCGATGCGTGGCTGGGCCCTCATCGTGGAGCCCCTTCTCAGGCGGGCCCTCCGAACCGGCGTCGTCTTCGGGGGCGTCGGACCCCGACTCCGATCGGCCAGGCATGCCTCCCTGTACGAACGCAGTACCCGCCACGATCGGCAGCCCGATGAGCAGCAAGACGAACGCCATCCCCGGCGTCCAATCGGGGAGCCCGGCGGTCCCGGTCACAACCTCGACGACCTGCAGCACCATCCACGACGCGGCCAGATAGATCCCGAGCACCTGCCAGATCGACCGGCGGTGGATTTCGTGGATCAGATTCTTCACGCGGTTCTCGGTGCAACGGGGGCGGGGCGCTTTGAGCGACGCGCGCGCGCGTCAGCACCACAGAATGGGGGTCGACCGCTCATTTTCTCAAG
>JBDGVS010000176.1:0-5835 GCA_039585535.1 Gemmatimonadota bacterium
AGTCCTCGATCGCATAGCCCGCCAGCTCACTGCCGTAGCGAGGATCGGCGAAGAGATCCCTCTGAAGCAGCTGCACGTTTCTTCCGCGCGCACTGATGATGCCCGCGGTGACCGTGAAGTCGAGTTGCGTTGACGCTCCGAAGCCGGGGTTGCCGATGGCGAGAATCCATTCGCCCACATTCACCGCGTCCGAATCCCCAAACGCCATCATGGGAAGATCCTGGTCGACATCGACCTTGATCACTGCGACATCGGTGAAGGGATCGGCGCCGATGACCCGAGCCGAGTAGTAACGTCGGTCCGGGAAGTAGACGCGCACGTCGGTGGCGCCTTCGACGACGTGGTTGTTCGTGAGGATGTACCCGTCCTTGGAGACGATGAAGCCGCTCCCGCCGGAGACCGCCTGACGGGTCTGGCCTTCCCCTTCCTGCTCCTGCTCCTCATCGAAGAAGCGTCGAAATTGCTCCGGGACCTCGCGCCGGCTCGGGCGGGTGACTGTGCGCCGGGTCTCGATGCGCACCACCGCCGGTGTCACGGCCTCGGCGAGGTTCGTAAACGCGGCGCTCAGATCCATCGCGGGCTTTACGGCCGCCTCGGAAACCTGCGACGCCTCGGAGACGGGGGGCATCGCGTGTGAGGTGCTCGTCCAGCCGAGTCCCGTAGCGAGCCCCAGCCCCAGCACTCCCATCGTTCCTGCCACGAGCACGACGCGGGTCTTCGCCTTCAGCGGATCGTACATGCCGTTCTCCTTCCAGTCCCCAGGCACGGGCGCCGGACCAGACGATCCGACATCCCCGTTCGAGTCTCACGATACACGAAAGACACCGGCGGCGATCCGGTGCACTTCTTCGCGCTATCGACTACGACGGTAGAAGGGAGCCGGCGGGTTGCCCCGCCGGCTCCACTACCGGGCTACTTGTCCTCTTCGACGATCTCGTAATCCGCCTCGACGACATCCTCGTCGGTGGCTTCTTCCGCGACCTCACCCTCACCCTCAGCGTCTGCGCCGGCTTCGCCCTCGCCCGCCGCTTCTGCCTCTGCCGCCTGAGACTGGTACATCTCCTGGCCGGCTGCGCTAAACGCCTGCATCAGCTCGTCCCGCGCGGCGTTGATGGTCTCGAGATCGTCGCCCTTGAGCGCTTCCTTCGCGGCCTCCGTCGCTTCCGTGAGGCGTGTCCGAGATTCCTCGGAAACCTTGTCACCCCATTCGGCTGAGTCTTTCTCGACCTGATAGACGAGGGAGTCGAGTTGGTTACGCGACTCGACTTTGGAGCGACGCTCGGCGTCGTCCGAAGCATGAGCCTCGGCGTCCTTCACCATGTTGTCGATCTCGGCGTCGGAGAGTCCACCGGACGCCTCGATCCGGATCTTCTGCTCCTTGCCCGTCGTCCGGTCCTGCGCGGAGACGTGCAGGATACCGTTCGCATCGATGTCGAACGTGACCTCGACCTGCGGCATGCCACGCTGCGCCGGCGGGATTCCCGTAAGCTGGAACTTGCCGATCGTCTTGTTGTCGATCGCCATCTCGCGCTCACCCTGGAGCACGTGGATCTCGACGGTCGTCTGGTTGTCTTCCGCAGTCGAGAAGACCTCGGCCTTCTTCGTCGGGATGGTCGTGTTCCGCTCGATGAGCTTGGTCATCACGCCACCCAGCGTCTCGATACCGAGCGAGAGCGGGTTCACGTCGAGCAGAAGCACGTCCGTCACGTCACCGGCGAGCACGCCACCCTGAATCGCTGCACCAACGGCGACAACCTCATCCGGGTTCACACCCTTGTGAGGCTCTTTGCCGAAGAACTCCTTCACGATTTCCTGGAGCTTCGGCATACGCGTCGACCCACCGACCAGGATCACCTCGTCGATGTCCTCTTTCGAGAGGCCGGCATCCTTGAGAGCGGCCTGCATCGGCGGGATCGTGCGCTGGTTCAGGTCATCGACCAGCTGCTCGAACTTGGCCCGGGTGAGGCTGTAGTTCAGGTGCTTCGGACCGTCCTGTGTCGCCGTGATAAAGGGGAGGTTGATGTCCGACGACATGGTGGTCGACAGCTCCATCTTCGACTTCTCCGCAGCCTCTTTCAGGCGCTGGAGTGCCATCGAATCCTTGGAGAGATCGATTCCCTGGTCCTTCTTGAACTCTTCGACGAGCCAGTTGATGACCCGCTGATCGTAGTCGTCACCCCCGAGGTGGGTATCGCCATTCGTCGACTTCACTTCGAAGACGCCGTCACCCAATTCGAGAATGGAGATGTCGTACGTACCACCACCGAGGTCGAAGACCGCGATCTTCTCTTCGGCCTTCTTGTCCAGGCCATAGGCGAGGGCGGCGGCGGTGGGCTCGTTGATGATTCGTAGCACGTCGAGGCCCGCGATCTTGCCGGCATCCTTCGTGGCCTGACGCTGGGCATCGTTGAAGTACGCGGGGACCGTGACGACCGCCTGATCCACTTTCGTGCCGAGGTAGTCCTCGGCCGTCTGGCGCATCTTCTGGAGGATCATGGCGCTGATCTCCGGCGGCGTGAACGACTTGTCCGCGTTCGGGATCTTGACCGTGATCCTCTCCTTCGCGCCGTGTTCGACGTCGTACGGGACCAACTTCTCCTCTTCGGCCACCTCCCCATGCTTGCGCCCCATGAAGCGCTTGATGGAGAACACCGTGTTCTCCGGGTTGGTGATCGCCTGACGGCGAGCGACCTGGCCTACCAGTCGCTCCCCGTCCTTCGTGAAGCCAACCACGGAGGGGGTCGTGCGACCACCTTCGGAGTTGGGGATCACGACGGGTTCGCCGCCTTCCATGACCGCGACCACCGAGTTGGTGGTCCCCAGGTCGATCCCGATGACTTTACCCATGTTCTCCTCAATATCTGTAAAGGGAGGTTCAAATACTCTGCGGCTCAGGAAGTGCAATCCGTGTGCCTGGGAATGAGGGGAGAATCCCGCCGGATTGGCGGACATCGGCGCGCGAGGCCGCCATTATGGCAGTCTGCTTCGGGAGGGCGGCCGAGAGTGTGCCGATCTGGTTGCCGGCGAGCCCTGAATCCTTTGCACGTCCAACGCTCCGAACGGTAGGTTGACCGATGTTTCCGCTACGGGACCACAACCCTACCGAGATCTTTCCGCTCTTCACGATCGCGCTCGGAATCCTGACGACGGCCGTTTGGGTCGTGGTTCAGGGCGCAGGCGCGTACGAGCCCCTGGTGGCTTCGATCTGTGCTCTGGGGGTCGTTCCGGCCGAGATCACGGGGCAGGTGCTGGTTCGAGGCGACGAGATCTGTACCGGGGAGAACATCGGCCCGGCAGCCCTTGTCACCTCCGTCTTTCTCCACGGCGGGTGGGGGCACCTGATCGGCAACCTCTGGTTTCTCTGGGTGTTTGGAAACAACATCGAGGATTCGATGGGCCACCTGCGCTTCCTGGGCTTCTATCTGGTCACCGGAGCCGTGGCAGCCGCGGTGCAGGTAGCCCTGGCGCCGGCGGCGAGTATTCCTATGGTCGGCGCCTCTGGCGCGATCAGCGGAATCATGGGTGCCTACATCGTTCTGTATCCCAAGGCGAGGATCGACACCCTGGTGTTCTTCTGGATCGTGCAGCTTCCGGCGTGGGGGATGCTCGGATACTGGCTCGCCCTCCAGCTGACCGGGGTCCTCGGCGCCCAGTCGATGGGCGGCGGAGTCGCGTACGGTGCGCATCTCGGTGGCTTCATCGCCGGAATCGCGCTTATCCCGCTCTTTCGAAATGACACGCTCGTCACAGCCAAGCGGGGTGGTGTGGTTCTGACGCGAGACGAACTCGATCATGGAGGGTGGTGGTGAGACGATCGCCTGTGTTTCTGCTGGCGGCGGTGATCGCGACGATCGCCAGCCTCGCTCTTGTCGGAGAGGCGAGCGCTGCGCAGATCGTCGTCCCCACGGAAGGGCTGGACACTCCGATCCTCGCACGACTGCGTTCGTTCGTGGGGCTTCTCGCGCTCCTGGGTATCGCGTGGGCGATGAGCACGGATCGAAGCCGCATCTCGTGGCGGCTCGTCGGCTGGGGCGTCGCGCTGCAGGTGCTCTTTGCTCTCTTCATCCTCAAGACGAGCGTGGGTGAGAAGCTCTTCGACGCGGCGGGCACCCTGGTCGTCGGCCTCCTGGGTTTCACGCTGGATGGAGCGTCGTTCGTCTTCGGGAACCTCGTCTACGACACGGTTCCGGTGGGGGTCCTCGGACAGGGAGGCTTCGCTGCGTTACCGGATCAGGTGGCACAGACGGGGGCTGCGTTCGCCTTCTTCGTCCTCCCGACGATCATCTTCTTCTCGGCCTTGATGACGGTGCTCTACCACCTCGGGGCGATGCAGGTCGTGGTCCGGGGCTTCGCATGGGTCATGCAACGAACGCTCGGCACGTCGGGTGCGGAAACGCTGTCGGCGGCTGGGAACATCTTCGTCGGGCAGACCGAAGCGCCGTTGCTGATCAAGCCGTTCATCGAGAAGATGACGAAGTCCGAGTTGATGGCACTCATGACCGGTGGCTTTGCTACGGTCGCAGGTGGCGTGCTGGCGGCGTACGTCGGGATGATGGTGGTGTACTTCCCGGATGTGGCCGGTCACATGATCGCGGCGTCGGTGATGTCGGCGCCGGCGGCACTCGTGATTGCGAAGCTCATGGTGCCGGAGACGGAGCAGGCGGAGACGTCGGGCACGCTGGAGATCGTGGTGGACAAGCCCGACGTGAACGTCATCGACGCTGCTGCGCGCGGTGCATCCGAGGGCCTTGCTCTCGCCCTCAACGTCGGAGCGATGCTTCTGGCCTTCGTCGCGTTGATCCATCTGTGTAACGGCGTTCTCGGGTGGGCCGGAGGGCTCGTGGGTCTGTCGGGTCTGACCCTCGAAGCGATTCTCGGCTGGCTTCTGGCGCCACTCGCGTGGTTGATGGGTGTCCCCTGGGTCGATGCCCCGACCGTGGCGTCACTCATGGGGGTGAAGACGATCCTCAACGAGTTCATTGCCTACCTCCAGCTCGCAGGAACACTCGAGTCTGCTGGCGGGGTGGGGCTGCAGCCCAGGTCCGTGATCATCGCGACCTACGCGCTCAGCGGCTTCGCGAACTTCGGCTCGATCGCGGTGCAGATCGGTGGCATCGGGGGCATCGCGCCTTCGCGGAGACACGATCTGTCTCGACTCGGAGTGCGGGCGATGATCGGCGGCTCTCTCGCGGCCTTCATGACCGCGACGATCGCCGGGATGATTTTGTGAGGGGGGCGGAGGTGTTGCGAGACGCCTTCCCGCGGGTGCCTCGGATCGCGATCACGCTGGGATCCGGGTTGGGTGAGTTGGTCGAAGCGGTTGAGGAGCCGATCTCCGTGGCCTTTGGGGACGTCGAACCACTACCCAGTGCGGGGGTGGCCGGCCATGGAGGGCGCTTCGTCTTCGGCGTGCTTTCAGGGGTCGATGTCGTCCTGCAGGCGGGGCGAGTGCACGGCTACGAGGGGTACGGCCCGGACGTTGTTGCGGCTCCCGTGCGCCTGCTCGCTACCCTCGGCGTGGAGACGCTGATCTTCACGAACGCGGCGGGCGGGATCCGACCAGACCTCCGTCCGGGCGATCTCTTCCTGATCGAGGACCAGATCCACGGTGCATTGATCAGCCCGTTGGCGGGTCCCGTACGCAGCGGCGAGTCGCGCTTTTCCGACATGAGTGCGCCGTTCGACTCGGGCCTGCGGCGAGCCCTCAAGGATGCCGCGCTCTCCGAGGGCGTCGAGCTCTACGAGGGCACGTATGCCAGCCTGCACGGGCCGTCATACGAAACGGCTGCCGAGGTCCGGATGCTCGCGCGCCTCGGGGCCGATGTGGTGGGAATG
>JBDGVS010000177.1:0-5806 GCA_039585535.1 Gemmatimonadota bacterium
GATGAGGGTGAACCCCGAACGACGCACTATCGTCGATCCTCCTGACTCGCGCCGGGGCCGAATCGATCGGCAATACCGCTCAGCTCACGGGTCGCGACAGACACAGCCGCGAGACCGATCCCGTCCTCTGTACGCAGCTCATCCACGATGCCCCGGAAGCGATCGATCTCACGCGGCCTCAAGGCCGCCACGAAGTCGGGTGCCTCGCCGCCATCGCTATCCAGATCGTCACCGAGGCGACGCATCATCCCCACCGAGATCCTGCGATGGGCGAGAGAGAGGTCGTCGGAGAGCACCTGTGCAGCCCGCTGTTCCCACTGATCGTCGCCCGCACCGGCATACGCCTTCCGCCGGAGCCAGGGGATCTGGAAGAATTCGGACGTCTGGTAGTACGCGTGTGCCGTCGGCACAGCGCCGGCACCCGTTTCGCGAGCGACGCCCAGGATCTCGAGCAGCTGATCCAGGAAGCGCAACGTGATCAGCCGGCGGGAGAAGGCCTCCTCAGCTCCCAGCTCCTGAATCTCACGTACTCGCGCCTCGAACAACGTGCGCTCTTCCCCACGGACGACGTCTCCGAACGCCTCACGGAGCTCTGCGAGCCCGGCGAGGTTCTCGTCGACGATCGAGGCTGACGTCTGCTCCGGCTGCATGTTCTGGAGCACCCAGCGTGTGGTCCGCTCAAGTACCCTGGCCAGACCCAGCAGCCACCGGTACGAAACCCGTGCTTTGAGCGGGTCGGCCTGATGAGCCATCTGCCCCAGCAGCGCCCGATGGTCCGCCAGCCGTGAAGCGATCAGCCAGGCCCGAACCACCTCTTCACCCGTACGACCCGTCCCGCGCATCAGACGGGTCACGAAGCCGGCCCCCATGAGATCGACCAGATCATTCGTAATCTCGGCCGTAATGATCTCACGCCGCAGTCTGTGTCCCGACAGGTTGTCCTGCCCGGCGGCCATCATGGCCGCGGGCGGGAAATACCCGAGGAGATAGCTCTCCGTCACCGGTTCGTCCGGGAGACCTCCTGCGAGCAACTGCGTCTTCAGGGAGAGCTTCGAATACGCGAGCAGGACGCACAGCTCGGGGCGCGCCATGACCTGGCCGCGCTCCTTTCTTTCGTGGAGAACGTCAGCGGACGGGAGCACCTCGGCCGTACGGTCGAGTTCGCCCGCCTTCTCGAGCGCGAACATCAGGTCGCGGAAGTCATCGAGCGACTCCTTTGAACGCAGCTCGTCGAGGGAGATGGCCAGGCTCTGGGAGCGATTGTTGTCGAGCACCAGTTCGGCGACAGCTTCGGTCAGCTCTTCGAGGAGCGTGTTCCGACGATCCGCGGCCAGAGAGCCGTCTCGTACGGCGGGCGTCAGCAGGATCTTGAGGTTGACCTCGTGATCCGACATGTCGACGCCGCCGGAGTTGTCGAGGGCATCGGTGTTGATCCTACCGCCCAGAAGCGCGTACTCGATCCTTGCTCGCTGGGTCAGACCGAGATTTCCGCCCTCCCCGATCACATCGCACCGCAGATCGCCGACATTCACGCGCACGGCGTCGTTCGACGGATCTCCAGCAGCCGAGTCGGTCTCGTTCTCCGACTTCACGTACGTCCCGATCCCGCCATTCCAGAGCAGCTCCACCGGGGCAGCCAGGACAGCTCGAATGAGCGCCTCACCATCGGCGGGTGCCTCTTCGTCGTCCTTGATCCCGAGGGCTCGACGCGCCTGCGGTGTCAGTTCGACCTCTTTGGCGCCGCGAGGGATGATCATGCCACCCTCGCTCAACAGACTCTTATCGTAGTCCTCCCAGCTCGATCGCCCGAGCTCGAAGATCCGCTTACGCTCTGCAAAGGTCGACGCCGGATCCGGATCGGGATCGACGAAGATGTGGCGGTGATCGAACGCCGCGACGAGGCGAATCTGCTCAGAGAGCAGCATCCCATTACCGAAGACGTCGCCACTCATGTCGCCGACGCCGGCCACAGTGAACGGCTCGCTCTGGATGTCCTTCCCCTTCTCACGGAAGTGGCGTTTCACACACTCCCAGCCACCCCGCGCCGTGATCCCCACCGCCTTGTGGTCGTATCCGTACGACCCACCCGACGCGAAGGCGTCGTCAAGCCAGAAGCCGTACTCCGCCGAGACCGCGTTGGCGACGTCCGAGAAGGTGGCTGTCCCCTTGTCGGCGGCGACGACGAGATAAGGATCAGGCGGATCGAAGGCGAAGACATCCTGTGGAGGCACCGTGCGGCCGTCCACGAGGTTGTCGGTGATGTCGAGCAGTCCGCGAACCAGCGTCTGATACTGACGCTTGCCCTCTTCGTATCGCTCTTCCGGGTCATCCAGCGTAAACCGGGTCACGAAGCCACCCTTCGAGCCACCCGGCACGATCACGGCATTCTTGACCATCTGCGTGTTCACGAGACCCAGAACCTCGGTACGGAAGTCGTCCGGGCGATCACTCCAACGGATGCCGCCACGCGCCACCGTAGAGCCTCGGAGATGAACCCCCTCCATCCGTGCCGAGTGGACCCACACCTCGAAGAGGAGCTCCGTGGGGCGAGCATTTTCCAGATTTCCAACGAGGAACTTGTAGGAGATATAGGGCACGCCACCCGAACGACGCGTGGGTTCCGAAGCTCCGTTCCGGTAGTAGTTCGTCCGGACCGCCCTGCCGATTACCTCCTCGAGGCGACGGAGCGCCCGATCCTCGGATAGAAGAGACACGCTGCGCAAAGACGCATTGAACGCGGAACGAATATCCTCGACTGCGGCCGTCCTCTCTTCGCGGGTCGCGCCGCTAGCGGGGTCGAACTTCGCAGCGAAGAGGTCGAACAGTACGCTCGCGATGCCGGGGTAGCGGACGAGGGCGCCGGGCAAAGCGGCTCGACTCGGAACGGCTCCGATCTGGAAGGCATACCCCGCGAAACCACGCAACACATCGACGGCTCGCCAATGCAGCCCGGCACTGATTACCAGGGCGTTGAGTGAATCACTGACCGCTTCCCCAGCCCGTGCGGCAAGCAACGTCTCGGCGAGAGCATCGCCGCGGTTCTCTACGTCGAGACATTCGCCCGCGCGATCCTGGACCGCGAAGACATAGATCGTCGCCTCAGGCTCATCCGCCGGGCCGATCTCGTACGGCTTCATCGCGAGGACGCGTAGCCCGGCGTCCTCGAGAATCGGGAGGAAGTCGGATAGGATCAGTCGCTCACCGCGGAGCGCGACCTTCAACTCCGTGGCGCCTGTGGCTCCCGCGACGGCCTCGCCACCGTTTCGGTTGTGGAGTCGAATGGAGATCCGTCGACCATCGGCCGACATCGCCTCTAGTTCCTCGATGTCGGCGACGGCGACCTCACCGCTCGCCGCAGCCTGGTACTCTCGGCTGAAGGCTTCCTCGTAATGCGCGGCGAGACGCTCGGCCTCGTCCGTCGGCAACACGGCCTGAAGCCCTTCCCTGACCCGGTCTCCCCAGGTACGGATGAGCCCGGCCACCGAAGCCTCCAAATCCGCAACGGTCACGGCAGAGAGACGGTCCTCCTCGGCGCCGAGGTAGAAGTGAAGGCGGGCCTGGTCACCCTCGCCCATCGCCAGATGGTAGTTGAGGACCTCCCCTTCATAGATCGCCACCAGGGCGGCTTCGATCGACTTGCGCACCGAACCGGAGAAGCGGTCACGCGGCAGGATCACCATGACGGAGATCCCTCGATGGAGCGGATCCTCGCGCAGCGTGACTCGGACGTCTCGCTTCCCGTACGACCCCACAACGGCACGGACGTCTTCGTCGATTTCGTCCGCAGTCTCCAGAAAGAGCTGCTCCTTCGGGAGGGACTCGAAGGTCGCGATGAGCTCTTTATAGTCGTGCGATCCCTCCCGCACGCCGGCGGCTTCGATGAGCACGTCGAGCTTTCGGCGCAGGATAGGAATCGTCCCGGCAGGCTCCGCGTATGCTTTCGACGTGAACAGTCCGATGAAGCGGTGCTCGCCCACGACCCGACCAGCGGAGTCCAGCTTCTTCACCCCGACGTAGTCCATCCGGGCACGCCGATGGACGGTCGACTCCGCGTTCGTCTTATTGATGATCAGCACGGGCCCGTGAATCGCCAGATCCGCCATTCCGGGATCGAGCTGTGACACCGGCACGGGCTCCGCGAAACGCGATTGTCCTTCGTTGCGGAGCAGCCCGAGCCCCGAACCCGGTTCAACCACGATCGCCGGCCCGGTCCCGTCGGTAGCGTCGATCAGGTCGTAGCCCCGGTATCCGAGAAAAACGAAGCCGCCGTACCGGAGCCATTCCAGAAACGCCTGGATCTCCTCGAATTCCTCGGAGCGAGCGGGGTGCTCGGTCGCATTCAGACCAACGGCATCGATTACGACCTGGACGACTTCCAGCATGGGCTGGAAGTCGTCCGTCGACCGCACCACATCCTGAAGGCGGCTCGACAGTTCGGTCTGGATCGCCTGAAGGCGCTCCGGACTTTCGACCCGGGTGACCTCACAGTGGACGATCGACTCCTTCATCCCGCCGTCACTCGGAGCCGCGATCGCTGTCACGACGCCGTCTCCGTCACGCTCCACATCGAGAATCGGATAGATCATCCGTTCGATCTTGAGCCCCTCGAGGCTCAGATACTCGCGGACCGAATCGATGATGAATGGGCGCTCACTGACGTTCGTCCGGATGACGGTCACGTCACTGGCCCAACTCGCCTCACCATCACTCGCCTCACCATCGAGGTTCTGCACCTCGACATCTACGCGGAAGCCGCGGCTCCTCTGCAGAAAACGGAAGGTACCCAGCGCCATCGCGGCGAGGTCGTCGACAGGGCGCTGTCGGAGAAGCTCTTCGGGCGCCCGAGACAGGAATAACTGGACGAAGTCGAAGAGGAGCTCGGCGTCTGGGCCGTCGACTTCGGTGCGGAGAGAAGCGCGCACCGCGTCGATGGTCGGCGAAGCCTCGCGGAGGCGGCGCGAAGCCGCGTCCATCGTGTCGCTCATGGCGTGAAGTTCGGCGGGCGCAACGCCTTGCGGCGCGCGGTTGGGTAAGGTCTGCGGGACGCTTCTGTAACGTTACGCGAGAAGCCGACCGCGGGGAACCGTGGCGTACCCCCCGAGACAGGCCTCTCACGAAATTCACACGTCCCCGTGTTTCGCCTAACTTGGCCCATGCGCTTCCTGCACGTCGCCGACATACATCTGGATACCGGATTCGCGGGACGCTCCGCAGCGGTGCGGGCGCGGCTTCGCGAGGCGTCCCGTATCGCGTTTCGAAACGCGGTCGACGTGGCGATCCGGGAGGACGTGCATGCGCTCCTGATCGCGGGTGATCTCTTCGACGGAGACCGCCTCTCGTTTCAGACGGAACGCTTCCTGCTGGAGCAAACAGAGCGGCTCGGGGACCACGGCATCACTGTGGTTTACGCGACCGGCAATCACGACCCCGGGGCGTCAGACGTGGGGCCGCGCCGGATCCAGTGGCCCGCGTGTGTTCGGATCGCCCCGGACGCCACACCCCGGCGCATCCTCGTCCACGACCATGGCGGGCAGCCCGTTGGGTATGTCACGGCGATCGGCCACGCCACGGGTCACGTCGGGGAGGATCTCTCACGCCTGCTCCCGATGCCGTCCCGTGATCTACCGGAGGTGGCACTCCTGCATACGCAGGTCCACTCGTCGCTCGGATCGGATGACCATCACCCGTACGCGCCGTCGGAACTCACGTACCTCCGTCACGCCGGATACGACTACTGGGCGCTCGGGCACGTGCACATCCGTCAGGAGCTGTCCGACGACCCCCCCATCTGGTATTCGGGCAGTCT
>JBDGVS010000178.1:0-5772 GCA_039585535.1 Gemmatimonadota bacterium
CTGGTACCTATGTGGTACCTAAAACAAAAAACGGCCAACCCACGAAGGGCTGACCGTTTTCGTAACTCGTTGTCCTGCAACAAGTCGGGACGGCCGGATTCGAACCGGCGACCCCCTGAACCCCATTCAGGTGCGCTACCGAGCTGCGCCACGTCCCGAGGACAGAGAAACTACCCGCGTATCGGGATTCGAGGAAGCGGCTAAGCGTCGGTGAGGCAACTGATCGGTTCCGCGCGGATCCCGATGCCACGAAGCCCCTCCCCCGGGCCCGACGCTTCGAAGTAGTCGGCCACTCCGCCAAGTATGCCCTCTTCGAGTCTGAGCATGAGCGACCAGTAGGAGGATGGCTCTTCCGAGAAGATGATCTCCACCAACTGACCATTCACGGTCCAGCGATTCGCTCGGAAGCGCTGCTCCCAGGGAACGCCACCCGGCGGTGGCCCGGCTCCAAAGCCCCTTCCCTCCGGCTGCGTCTCCGGCGAAAGCACCCAGCCGCGACCGTCGAACAACGGCGCGTCCCCGAACCCCACGCTGTCGGGGAGTTCTCCGCCAACGAGTGACTCCAGATCCGGCGGGACATCCCAGTCCAGCTGCCAGCAGCCTACCGCCGCCGCCTGAACGGATCCTGGATCGAGGCTGGCCGGACCCAGGGGAGCCGACGACGTCGGTGCATATAGAGGGGCGCACCCGACGGAAGCACCTCCGATAACGATCACCGAAGCGGCGAAGAGGCGGGCCATGGAGATCATCGGATAGACGGCATGGTGGATTCGGGCCGGGGTCGCGATCGATCCGGCGTTGGACCGGACTCAGAGAAGCTGGATGAAACGGCAGCGGCATTCCATGCGCCACTGTATCTGCCCGCTAGCCGGGCGGCTCGACTGGATCCTGTCCAGCCACTCCCCGGCGAGTAGCGGCCGGTCAGAAAAAGAGATCAGAGCTCGGCCTCCAGCGGGATGAGGCCGCTCTCCACCGACCATACACCTTTGGGCTTCACCGGCCAATCAACATGCAACGTGTGGATCGGGAGCCCTCTCGGGCTTTCCTTCCGCAGGCTGTCGAGCGCGGGTAGCGAAATCTCGAGCACCGGATCTCCGTGCAGAGGCCGGGTCTCTCGAAGGAGCAGCACCCATCCATGGTCGCGGACGTGGACGTGGGGCCCGTCGACTGATGCAGTGCCCCGCACGGTGAAGCGGACAACCGTGTCGACCGCTACGACTCCGTCGATACCGACGCCGACCGACTCGGTGTCGTCACCTCCGGCTGCACCCGTCAGATGAAAGCGTTGGCTTCCCACGGAGTCGGGATGAACGAGCAGGCGTACCTGCGCCGCGATCTGCCGCTCTCCCTTATCCCGGACCAGCCTCGCGATCGCTCGTCGCACCATCGGCGCGACCAGGGTGCGCACGCTCCTTATGTGCACCTTGTCGCGAAATACAGCCGCAGCGACATGCCCCAGTCGGTCGGCGAATCGACGTCGCGCCTTCTCATTCGTAGACAGCTTGGCATCGATCCGTGGCGGCAGCATCGCTCTTTGCCGGGGGTCTGCGAGCAGGGGCACGCCGAGGGGGCCACTCACAGGTGGACTGGCGAGCGATGAGCCGGCGAGCGCTACGCCCAACTCGAAGTCGTGGCTCCGGAAACTCCGGTCCAGAAATCCTCCAAAGCTGCCCACGAAGTCTCCCGCGAGATCCACAGGTACAGAATCGCCTGGCCCTCCATCGACAGGGAGGAAGCTCGTCGGCGCGATCGCCCAGACGCTGACAGGCTCTTTCCCGCGGAGATCCGCCACCTGATCGACAAGGGAGAGAAGCACACAGCGGAGACGCTCGTTCGAGCCACCCATCGACGGATCCTTCTCGGATCCACGACCACCCACAGTCTCCGCGCCGACGCGCTGCACTTCGTCCTCGACGGTGAGTCCACCCCCAGGGAGCAAAGAGACTGCCCGCTTGTTGGCGAGCACCCCGCGCAAAGACGCTTCAGCGCGAGTCAATAGCGCGGGAGCGCGGTCTGGATCCACGGCGTCGATGAGCTCAGCAATCAACCCGCGTGCATCGTCCCTCCAGCGGAGTCGATTGTTCACCTTATCCGCGCCCAGGTAGTCCTTGAACGACGCCTCGCCGCGAATGGTGGTCAGCGCCCGGCTCGCGTTCTGGAGAAGGCGCCCCGCGTAGTCGGTCGGTACCACGTCTTCTCCGTCGAAAAGCCCGTAGTCCGGGTTCACCGTGAGCGCGCGATTCATCTCGAGGGCCAGGTCGTGTGTCGAGCCACTCACATTCGGGTCGATGGAGACGAGCACCCTGTCATACGTGCCGGCCGCCTCTGGCGCGTCCATGAAGCGAATAAGGCGCATCGCCTGTCGAAGCGGCTCGTTATCGAACGTTCCGCCATCGCCATGGGTGAACGGAAACGTGTCGCTCTGCTCCAGATCCTCTGGCCAGAGGGGGCCGAACTCGGAGCGTCTCCGCTCGAGGATGACCGGCTCGAACGCCAGAGGCACCGCACCTCCCGCGATCATCGTCGCAGCGAGAGAGCGCCACGCCTTGGGTCTCTTCAGCGCCGGAGCGTCGAAACGCAGCCAGCGACTCGGGACCGCCCGCGCCGAAGCACCGAAGTCCAGGCAAAAGACGCGATAGTCGCGATACAGCGTCGTCGACAATGCATCGTCGAGGGCCGGACCGGGAGAAAGGGAGATCGGGATCCCGTTGTAGTTCAGCAGAGTGAGTCCGAGGCATACCCGATCCGCGAGGAGCCTCGGACGGGGCTCCTCACCATCGCGCCATGAGATCACGTCTCGTGCGATGGCATCCACGGCTCCCCGATCGAAGAGGGACGCCCGATCGGTCATGTCGGGTCGCGGCACGAGTCGCTCGATATCGATCTCGTCGACCCACGCGCGTTTCATGAGGTCTCGGACTCGCTCGACCGCGACGCCATCGGAATCATTGCCCGGATCAGCGAGTCCTCGAACCAGCAGGCCGAGCGTCATGCCACCCGCGCTGGCCCCCGACAGAACATCGATCTCGACCGTGTCGTAGACCGACCGGTCGAGGTTCATTCGGAGCTGCCTCAGCACCTCGGCAATCGCACCGCCAGAGAACGCTCCGAGACTCGCGCCGCCTCCCATCGCGAAGGCGACCTTCAGCTTCTTTCCCATCGAAGTCTACACTTCGGACCACGCCCGGGGGGACCGGTCAATCCGACGTTAGTCGTGGTATCGTGCCTCGGCAAAACCCGCGGCCATCGGGATTCTTGATGTCTGAAGCTTTGCGACGTAGCCTGTCTGAGGTCCCGCCCCCCTACCGGCGACCCAGAGAGGAAGGAAATGGCGAAGGTTCTCATCGTTGATGACGACGAAGGCGATCGGCTCATAGCCCAGGCGATTCTTGCACGGGCCGGGCACGAAACGTTCTTCGCGCACGATGGAGAAGAGGCGCTGCGACAGCACGCCCTCAGAAGCATCGATGTGGTGCTCACTGATCTGCAAATGCCCGAGGTCCACGGCTTCGAGCTTATCTCGGTGCTCCGAGAGTTCAGCAAACCGCCGGCGCTCGTAGCCATGTCGGGGACCGGACCCTTCCAGCTGCACATGGCCGAGGCACTCGGCGCGAAGTACACGATCCAGAAGCCGCTCGATCCTGAACTGCTTCTCGACGCGATCGATCGTGCGCTCGCAGATGTGGAAGCAGATGCGCCCGGGGGAGACACCGCCGAGTAGGGGCGACCTCACACGGCCACACGAGTCCAGTGGCTGATCCGCCGGTTGAGTCCGAGGTAGCGAGGGAATACCGCCTCCAGGCGATCCAGATCGCCGATCCATTCGGATAGGCCAGCGGGGGACGCCCGTAGGCTGCGTAAAGCCCCCCCGTGAGGAGAGTTGCTCACTCTCAATCTGCCCGAGAACGCTTTCACGGCGCTGTAGGGAGGTGTACGCGACGCCGGATCAGCTTTCGAGCGCAAAGGCTGCGCTCTGCCCAGCACAGCTATCGGCCCTCAGGGCCAGAAAAGGATAAGCCCCACCCCGATCGCAATCGCAACCACACCGATGGTCGCGAGGCGACGGGCAAAAGCCCGGCTGCCCAACACGGCACCCAGGATGAGCTTGAAGCCAAGATTCGAGACCGCCGCGGTCATGATCAGGCGCCACCCCATGCTCGCCTCGAGGCGATCCGTCTGTACCAGCTGCGAAGTGGAGAGGGTCAGCGCATCCACATCGGTGAGCCCCGAAACGGTTGCGGCGAGATAGAGCCCAGCCCCTCCTGCCCAGTCCTGCGCTGCAGCTACGAGAAGCAGTACTACGGCATACACCAACCCGAAGAGAATCGCCGACTTCAACTCGGTCGGGTTGCTCGGTTCGATCGGCATCTCGCTGGGCGAGCGAGTACCCGACCGAAGAGCGATCGCAGCCATCACCGCGAAGACAGCGAGCATCAGCAGCATAGGTGGGGCCGCCACGGAGAGGAGCGACGGTGCGACCGCCGCGATCTCAATCAGCAGCCGAATGAACACGATCCCCGAGGCCACCCAGACGACCACTACCGCCACGTGGTCTCTTCCCGGCTGAAGCTTGGTCAGACGTGCGTATCCGACGGTGGTCGCGGTACTCGAGACTACGCCTCCGAGAACCCCGGCCAGGATGGTCCCGGCCCGCTCACCCAGGAGCCGGTATGCCGCGTATCCGACCAGATTCAGACCGACGATCAACACCACCATCCACCAGACCTGACGTGGATTGATCACGTCGTACGGCCCGAACGTCTCGGACGGAAGCACCGGCAGCACGATGAGGGAGACGACCACGAACTGCATCATCGCCCGCACATCCCGATCGGTGAGTCGATCGACCCACGTATGGAGCTCTTCGCGCAGGTGCAGCAGCATGGCAGTCACCGCGCCACAGACGATCGCGACCTCGATCGGGCCAGCGACGGTCAGCACCCCGATGAGATAGGTGAGTACAACCGCCACCTCCGTGGTCTGCCCGGGATCAGATCGACCCGAGCGAAGCAGGACCACGTTCCCGGTAACCATCAGCGCGACCACCGCCGCCAGACCCACCACAACGAGCCAGGGTGTCGTGAGCGGCCCGAGGAGCGCGGCCACGCCTCCTGCGAGGGCCACGAGGGCGAACGTTCTCAGCCCGGCTAGAGGGGACTCGGCTCGTTCCTTCTGGAGTCCAATGAGGAGTCCCAGAGCGAGCGCGATGGCAAGTTCGAGGAAGTCGCTACTCTGCATGGCATGACATGGTGCAGTTCATAGCTTCAAATGGCCAACACCAGACCTGCTTCGCAAGCGACCGTGCGGGTTGACCTCTTCTCCGGGTTGGGACTAACTTCTCCAGCCTGTTGCGGGGTGGAGCAGTCTGGTAGCTCGTCGGGCTCATAACCCGAAGGTCGCAGGTTCGAATCCTGCCCCCGCTATTACTCGTGAAGCGCCGCCTAGCGCGGCGTTTCCCACGTTCGGGAACGGCGAAGGAGAGACGGAATGCACAGTTCGGTCTTCTGGACGGTTGCCGATACGTGGAGCCCGCGAACGCGGGCGGGAGCGGAGAGCCGGTAGGAACCGGTCCTCTCCGGATGCTTCCCGCTCGTGCCAACACGGCTCGAGCGGGTTTTTTGTCTGGGCCAGGTAGCTCAGTTGGTAGAGCACATGACTGAAAATCATGGTGTCGGCGGTTCGATTCCGCCCCTGGCCATGATAGTTCGCGGCACGATGCGGGCTTTGTTGAGAAAATGCGTACAGGAGGATCAAGAGGTCCGTAGCTCAATT
>JBDGVS010000179.1:0-5735 GCA_039585535.1 Gemmatimonadota bacterium
GCACCATGGTCACCCCGGCGCGAAGGCACTTCAGCATGTTGCCGGCGGCCTTGACGGCGGAGACCGGCTTGGGGTCGTCCATCGACTGGCGCGCCAGATCGTGGATTCCGTCCCAGTTCAGATGTGCGTGGCTGTTGATGAGCCCGGGCATGAGCGTGCCGCCCGTCTCTTCCACCGGGGCCGCGCCGGCGGCCATGTCGGAGCGAGGGCCGACCGCCGCGATCTGTCCGTCACGCAGCTCAACGAATCCGTCTTCGATGACGTCGCCTGCCATGGTCAGAACCCGCCCCGTCAGCACGACGTGTGCGGTAGGGACGTCGAACATGGGCTTGGTGATTTTCTGATAACGCCAGGCGGCGGGCTCGGGCATACTGCGGGCTCCTCAGCAGGGAAGGGTGCGGATTGTCGGGAGAGAGATCGGACTCAGCACGGCAGTACCCGACTCTCGAGAGGGTGGTGCGTCTGGAAGCGGCTCGCCACCTCCACGCCGTCAGTGCCGACGACGAGGGTATCGATGGTGCGCCATCCGTCGAGGCCGGGACGATATACGCCGGGCTCGCAGGAGAAGACCATACCGGGTGCTGTCGTCGTGAAGTCGCCGGGCGCGAGCCAGGGCGCTTCGTGCCCCTCGACGCCCATCCCGTGTCCGATCCGGTGGCGGATCGTGTCTCCCAGTCCGGCGTCACGAATCGCGTCGAGGGCAGCCTGATTCACCGCGGCGCACGTCGCTCTGGTCGCGAGTGCCTGGATGGTGGCTTCGCTCGCGGCGTTCATCGCTTCCATGACCGGGCGCTGTTCCGGGCTGACCTCTCCAAGAACGAGGGTGACTCCGCTCTCGGCATGATATCCACCGAGGCTGCATCCGATCCCGGCCACGATCGGCTCGCCCGGAAGGGGGCGCCGTGGCGTCACTGAACCGTGGGGGAGGGCGGCGCGAGGGCCGGAATGGACGGACGCGGTGATCCCCATCTTCCTTCCCCGGAATGCATCGCCGTGGGTAGCGGAGAGGGTCGCTCGAACGTGTCCGGTGCAGTCGGCCAGAAGATCTTCCTCGGTGCCGCCCTGCTGAATGATGTCCCCGCCCGTCGCGAGGAGTCTCTCGAGCACCATGTCGGCGAAGCTCGCAGCCTCTCGAATCAGGCTCAGCTCGGCGGCGTTCTTTACCGCGCGCTCGGGCCGGGCGTGGTCGACGAGATCGAGTCGGTCGAGCACCGCTTCTGCGGGGCCTAGGAGTTCAGCGCCGAGGGTGTCCACGGCCATCCGTCGCACGCCCGCTTCGTCGATCATCCAGAGCACAGGGGGACGCTCCCCGGGAAACTCGTCGTACGTGCGGACCGCAACTCCCGGAACGTCCAGAGCGTTCTCGAGCTCGAGATGCGCCACCAGGAGGAGCGCTTCTCCGTCCACGGGGAGCCAAAGGCCCACGGGGCGCTCGTTCACCGAGAAGTGCCAGCCGGTCGCGTAGGTGACGTTGCCCGCGCCGAGAAAGAGGAGGCCGTCCAGTCCTTCCGCCTCCGCACGCGCGCGGAGGCGGTCCCGTACGTCCTCGTAAAAGGAGGGCTGGAGGGGTGCGAGCGAGGCCGACATCAGAGAGAGTCGTTCTCCCACGGCCCGACGACGTCGAGTCTCGCTTGAATACCGAGCTCGGCTCCCAGCGCCTGAAGGTCCGCCAGCGCCGGGTTCTCCAACGGGACCCCGACTTCCGACTTCGTCGCGACTCGGCGGGCCTCCTGCTCTCCGGGGATGAGGACTTCGTCGAAGCCCGGGCGGAGCGCCCTGGACTTACACATCGCGGAGAAGTCGTCCATCCGACGCTGGAACTCCTCGAGGGGCATGAACCACTCGATGTCGAGAGCGATCAGCGTGTGACTCACGTCCATCTTGCCCTCGACGGAGTAGGGCGTGAGTCCGTAGCCGCCACCCGCCAGGACGCCGGTGAGGACGTCGGTCATGAAGGCCAGCCCGTACCCCTTGTACTGACCGATCCCGAGCAGCGCTCCGGCCATCGCCGCCGTGGGGTCGTCGGTCTCCTCCCCCTCGGGGGTCAACGCCCAGTCTTTCGGTATGGGGAGTCCCTCTGCGGCGTGCCAGGTCATCATTCCCTTTCCGGCGGTGGTGAGGGCGATGTCCAACACGGCCGGGAAGCCGAGCCCGGTCGGGGCGGCGATGCCCCACGGATTGGTGCCCACCGCGCCCTCGCGGGCGCCCCAGGGAGCCATCTCCGGCCCGGCGTTCGTGAGGGCGATCCCGATGCAGCCCGCATCCGCAGCGACGCACGCGTGGACTGCGCTCGAACCGAAGTGCGTGGAGTTGCCGACCACGACCTGCCCGACGCCACACACCTTCGCCTTCTCGACGGCCAGTCGCATGGCCCGGGTCGCGGCTACGGTGCCGATACCGTTGTGGGCGTCGACCAGAGCCAGGGCCGGGCTCTCCTTGACCACGTCCCACGGCGCGGCTGGGTCCATCAGGCCTCGTGCGAATCGATCGCCGTACCGGCGCAGCTTCTTCACGCCCTGCCCGTGGCCGGGGTGGAAGCGCAATTCAGAAAAGAGGAGAGCACCGCCGAAGATTTCGGCCTCCTCTTCGGGCAGTCCCATCGCTCGGAGAATCTCGATCACGAAGGGTCCGAGACTCTCGCGAGTCACCGCAGTCATGGGGATCACGACGTCAGTCTTCCAGATCCAGGAGTTCGACGAGGTTGGCGTCCGTGACCTCGAAGCTCCCGAGTTGTCCGGCCGGGGCCGTCATGAGGATCGCGATCCCGGGGCCGTAGCCGGCGCGAGGCCCGTCGGTCGAGGCCACGACCCCGATGGCTCGGGCGCCGCGCAGGTACCCGTGGTTGTAGCGGCTGTCCGTGTCTTCCAGCGCCACGAGGTCGCCGAGGCGGAGCTGGTCGAGCCCGAGCTCAGCGAGGAGCGCTCGGTCGGTGGACTGCATGTGCAGGCTGCCTCCCTCGGAGGTCAGGCCGAGTCCCGCGCCTACAAGGTGAGCCGGAATCTGAGCCCTGACGCCGAATGCCACGTGTCCCTCTTCTTCTCGGACCGGGAGGGCAGCGAGGAGCCCCGGTGCGATCCCCTTGAGCGACACGTCGGGGTGGTCCGTCAGGGTCAGCCCGATGCCCTCCGCCCGAATGAGGATCTGGTCTCCGACGGCCATGCGCGTCCGCGCCTCGCTGGGGAGGTGCACGATCACCTGTTCGGAGAAGCGTCCGGATTTACCGGTTACGACGCCGGTGGCTCCCGCTGCGCCGCCGGTCATGACCCGGGCCCGGTTGCCGACACAGGCGAAGACGTTGAGTCCGCGGTTCTGATTGTCGTCGGGCTGATGGATGCTCACGCCCGGGTGAATGCAGTCGGCGGCCCATCCGAAAGCTCGATCGCCGGTGGAGACGTTGTAGACGATTCCGCCGTACGTCGGGAGCAGGAAGGGCGTGCCGTCGTTGGCCAGCCGATACGGCTCAGCGGGCAGGCCGGGAAAGCCGGGGTGTGCGACGACACCAGCCGCGGAGACGGCGACGAGGTCGACTTCGTTCGTGGCGAGAACTTTGTGCTGGGTCATGCCGAGCCTCGGATGCCGAGGGAGTGGGCGATGTTCGCGGTAGAGTCGATTTCGAAGTCCAGCACGGCGGCTGGACCGGTCATGAGCGTCAGGATTCCGGGGCCGTGGCCTGTCATCACCGAGTCTCCGTGGATGCAAAGGCAGATGGCGACCCACCCGTCGCGAAAGGAGCGACCGAAGCGGTGGTCGACGTTTCGGATGCCGATCAGATCGCCCAGCCGCATCTGATCGATTCCGAGTTCAGCCATGAGTGCCCGGTCTCCGGACATCAGGTCCTGGTCGACGAACTCGGCGTTCAGTTCTGCTCCCGAGCCCATGATGCGCGGCGGCAGTTCCATCGCCACCGGGCACGTCACTTTGCCGTCTTCGATGCGGAGGCCGAGCGCCTGAGCGAGCGCCGGGCTCGTCTGCTTGAACTCGATATCGGGGTGGCTCTCCAACTTCAGCCCTCTTCCGCAGGTCCGGATCTGAACGGTATCCCCGATGGTCATCTGTTCGAGCACATCGGGGGAGAAGTCCACCAGGAGCCGAGCATGCTCACCGGTGACGATCCCGCGAGCTCCGCGAGCCAGGCCGGTCACGACCTCTGCCTCGTTCCCAATACAGCTCAGGTAGTGAAGGGCGAAGTCCGCCCGCTCCTCGCGGTGCGCGATCGACACACCAGGCTCCACGTGGTCGCCGGCCCAGCCGAAGGCCCGATCTCCGACCCGGGCGCTGTATGTGATGCCGTACATGCCCGGGAGCATCTCGCCCACGCCGTCGGGCCGATGGACATAGCCACCGCGTCGGACGGCCGGCTGACTCACCTGCCCGGTTACCGCCATTTCGACGAGTTCCTCGAAGTTCCACCGCAGTGGGTCAGTCATAGGCTTCTGTGGCTCCAGGACGAACGGCTAACGGGTCGACCGCGAGCGGGACGCTCGCTTGACAGCGCCCTCTGGCGCGGGGCACGTTGCGCTGTCAATTGTCGACAACATACAGACTACAGTGCGCGGAGCCGCCGAGCAAATCGGCCACTGCTCCGGGACCGAAGGGGCCAAGTTGATGGGATACAACGACTTACTTGTTCAGATGGGCGAGGTCAACGACCTGCTCTGCTCAGAATCTCTGCTCAGCTGGGACTCACGGACCATGATGCCGTCCGGAGGAGCGGAGACGCGGGCGAAACAGCTGGCTACGCTCAAGGTCTTTGCCAGGAACCACCTCGTGTCTGACGAGAGTCGGCGCCTGCTGGATCTGGCCGATGCAGAGACGGCGAATCTCCCCGAGGACAGCGTCGAGCGGACGATCTGCGCTCAGGTGCGCGAGGCGATCGATTATCACCTCCGGATCCCTGCCGAGCTGGTGCACAAGCGCACGGAGGTCGGATCCAGGGGGCGGCATATCTGGGTGAAGGCGCGCCAGGACGGTGACTACGCCTCCTTTGCGCCGGTCATGGAGGAGACGCTCGAGCTGAACCGCGAGATGGCCGAGTGCATCGGATACGAAGTTCATCCGTACGATGCGCTCATGTACCGCTTCGAGCCCGGTGAGACGGTGGCGTCGCTCCAGCCCCTCTTCGCTGCGCTCCGGGAAGGGCTGATCCCGCTGGTGCAGGCAATCGGAGAGAAGGAGGCGCCCCGGGTGGACTTCCTGCAGCGTCCCTTCCCGGTCGAGCAGCAGCTCGACTTCGCGCTGAAAATGGCTCGCAAGCTCGGCTACGACACCGACCGGGGTCGGCTGGATCTCACCGTCCATCCGTTCGAGATCTCCTTCACCCGCAACGACGTCCGCATCACCACCCGCGTCAACGACGAGTGGATGCCGAAAGCGCTCTTCGGGACGCTGCATGAGACCGGGCACGGGATGTACGAGCAGTACTGTGATCCGGCGTACACCCGGACGCCGCTGGCCACTGACCTGATCGGTCTGTATGCCGTGGGCGGTGTCAGCTTCGGAGCGCACGAGAGTCAGTCACGACTCTTCGAGAACCACGTCGGCCGAAGTCGCGAGTTCTGGGAGCTCAACTACGGCGAACTGCACGACGCCTTCCCCGAGCAACTCGCTGGTATTGATGCCGAGACGTTCTGGCGGGCGGTGAATCGGGTCGAGCCGGGCTTCATCCGGGTGGAATCGGACGAGCTCACCTACGACTTCCACATCATGCTCCGGGTGGACCTCGAGGCTTCCCTGAT
>JBDGVS010000180.1:0-5673 GCA_039585535.1 Gemmatimonadota bacterium
CCGACAGTGGAACCGAGGGCGCTCCCGCAGATGCGGGGGCGCCCTTTTCCTTTACGGGTTACTGACTAATCGGCCCACCCAGCCTCTGAATCGCAGCCCGCAAGAGGTCGCGATGATACGTGCGGAAGTTCTCGCGCGTGAGCGGCACATAGACCTCCGGTTGGACCGCGTTCCCTTCGAGAATCTCGCCGTTCGGGCGGAGTGTGTGGCCTACGTTCCACATGAAGAGCGCCAAAGGACGATCACTTCCGGGAAGCGTGAGCACTTCTTCGGCCTCCCACGTGTTGCTGTAGCCACCGGTCGGCATCCCGATCGTGAACGCGAGGTCGTTGTCCGCGAACATGGACACGAACTGATCGAGGTGTGAGCCACCGCGGGGCCCTCCGATGATCGCGATCGGCCCCGTGAAGTGCACGGGAGCCGGCGCGATGATTCCATCGGAATCCATGGGGAGGTGGGCCAGCTTGAAGGGCGTGGCGCGCGTGTAGTCGTCTCCGCGCTCCACAGCGGCCAACCCCTCGGTTCGCGCCCATTCGTGCAACCAGCTCCCGCTCTCGTTCAGGCCGAAGATGTCCGGAGCGTCCATATCATCCGGCTCGTCAGCCCACTCACGAATCATCATCTCGGCAGCGTCGCTCACCCGGATGTTGCCGTAGGTGGTGCGAAACGGCTCGCTGACCAGTCGCTGAATGGCGTAGGCCCCTCTCGAGCCACCGCTGCTGTCCGTGACGTCGATCACCATCATGTGGTCGAGAATGCCCTCTGCCTCCGCGTACTCCATCAGATCCATGACGTCCTGAATGAGCTCGAACTCGAAGTCGAGCCACTGGAGGAGCACGATGGGCCGCCCGTCGTCCGGACGTAGGACGTTGAAGTTGAAGCGCTCCAGCACCGGACTGAAGCCGGGGTAGAGCTCGGACTCACCGAGCGCGATCTCCACCTGGGCGGGCGGCAGATACGGCAGCGATGCCATGACCCGCTCGCCGGAACTCCGCTCGAGTTCGAGTTCCAGAGCCTCACCGTACATCCACGGAGCCGTCGCGGGCAGCCGAAGGGGCAGGTCTCGAGCCAGATTCCAATACAAGCCCTGCGCCGACGAGTGTCGGGTCCAGGCGCGGAACGTCTCGACGTATTCCGCTGCCGTGCGTCCGTTCACCCGCACGATGAGATCCCCGATCTGAACATCGGCTCCATCGAGGAGACCCGCATCCACACCGGCCACGAAGAATGAGGGCGCGTCCATATCGGAGTAGTCCGGCAGCACATGAATGGGCGCTCGGGCCTCGGGGAGTCGCGGGGGCGCGAGCCCCCCATCCACCGGGGTGATGTAGAGGTGCGAGTCCCGACGCGCGTTGCTGAGTCGCGTCAGCGCGTAGTAGAGCTCCTCCTCCGTCGTGGCCCCTACGACCTCGGGCCTGACGGCCTCCATTTCCGCGAGCGGATCGAAGCCCAGCGCCGCTTCCTTGAACGGCGACCACGCTGCCCGACGCTCGGTCATCGCCAGAATGGTGTCTACCAGGGCATTCCGCTGATCGGGAGTCCCGATTCCGTCGGGGGTCGCCTGCCCGGAGAGTGGCACAGCCAGCGACGCGCAGAGCACGACGGCCAGGCAGAGCGAAACGGGTCGTCGGTGCGTTCTCGACAATCTGGACTCGGTCACTGGCTTCTGGGGTTCTGGTTCGGAGGCGGAGGCGTCAGTCACAAAAGGTCGACCACACGCCATGCTCGCCAGAAGCGACTTCGTAGGGCTCCAACTGTCAATCCGCTGATTTGAGGTCGCAACTTCGCTCCGGGTACCTTCCGGCGACCGTGTTCGGGCGCACGCCGACGCCTTCCCTCGATCGCGCTCAGACGACAGAATCCGAAGGTGAACATCAGCCCTCCTCGCCCTGACGCGCTACGAGTCTGTCGATCCGTCGGCTTCCTCGTCGCCCTGGCGCTCGCACCCACATCAGCCGGCGCTCAGCTCGCCCACTACTGGGGCGATCATTTCGGTAACGAGTCCGTCCTGCTGAATGGAGCCGTGATCGGGAGCGTCACCGATGCGGGAGCCGTCTTTTACAACCCCGCCCGGCTCATCCATCAGGAGGCCCCCTCCTTCGTAGCCAGTGCCAAGCTCTACGAGTGGAGCTCGGTTCGGGTCAAGGACGGACTGGGCGAAGGGAGGGACATCGACCAGTCACGCTTCGGAGGCGCCCCCGGCTTTCTCGTCGGGACCTTCACCCTCCCCTTCCTGGAGGACCATCACTTCGCCTACGGCATCATGACCCGCCATCGTGCCAACGTGGGCTTCCTCCTCCGAGAGGAAGAGGTGGGAGACGTGGTCCCGTCCCTCCCGGGCGACGACGCGTTCGTAGGCACCGTGGACTTCCAGACGAATTTCAGGGACGACTGGATGGGTCTGAGTTGGGCCTACGCTCTTGGTGAGGACGTCAGTGTCGGAGCCACGGCGTTCTACTTCGAACGTTCGTTCACCCGCCTGGCGAGCTTGGACCTCCAGGCCATCGGAGCCGATCTCGACGTGGCGGCGCTGGAGGTCGAGCGCTCCTACAGCGTGCGAGATAGAGGGCTTGTAGGAAAGCTCGGGGCAGCGTGGCGGCGGGGCGCCTGGTCGGTCGGGGTCACGACCACCCTTCCCTACTGGACCCTCTCCAGCAAGGGCTCGATCCGCTACGAGAACTTCGGCGTCGGACTCAGCGACTCCGACGGTACTCCCGTGGACAACTTCCTGGAGAGCACTGTGCAGGGCGGTCGGCCCATGGAGTGGAAGACGCCGTGGGCGTTCGGCGGCGGAGCCGGGTGGAGTACCGGGGCGTGGCAATTCCACGTGTCCAGCGAGTACTACGCTGCCGTACCACCACACCTGCTCGTAGAGTCCTCCGATACCGTGCTGGGCCAGAGCACAGGGGAGCCCATCGACTACTCGGTGATCGAGGAACGGGCCGCCGTTCTCAATGGCGGGGCCGGCGTTCGTTGGACCGGGCCCAACGAGCTGTCCGCCTTCGCCAGCGTCGTGGCAAACCAGTCCGCAGCACCCGACAGCGTAGTCCGCTTCACCGAGCTGCAGCCCACAGTGAGTCACACGAGCCAGCAGATGGACTTCGTACTCTTCGGGGGGGGCGTGTCCTTCCACACGAAGTGGGCAGACCTGACGCTGGGCGCGACGTGGCAGGCCTCCACCGAGCGCCAGCCCCGTGCGACCTCGGACGCAATCCGTTCACGGGGCGTCGACGACGAGGAGTTCTCGACGCTGAAGATCGACGAGTGGCGCTTCCTGTTGGGCTTCTCGATCCCGTTTGTAGATAGCCTTCCGGGAATCGGGACCGGCGGATAGGCCCCCTCGTCAGAAGGGAAAAACGAGCGGTGTGAGGGCGACGGTGAGGACCCAGGTCATGAGCAGCAGCGGCATACCGACCTTGAGGAAATCCACGAACCGATAGCGTCCGGGCTCGGCAACGAGGGCAACCACCGGACTGGCAACAGGAGACGCGAAGGCGGCCGAGGCGGCGATCGCGACGGCCATGACGAACGCCTCCGGAGCGGCACCAATCGCCTCACTCGCGGCAATGGCGATAGGAGCCACGAGCACCGCCGTCGCGGTATTGGACATCACCATGCTCAACCCCGCGCTGAGGCCGAAGAGCGCCGCGAGCATCATGTACGGGCCCGCGCCCCCCACCGTGCCGACGAGGCCGTCGACGATCAGCGCCACGCCCCCGGTCTTCTCCAGGGCGTCGGCGAGCGGGATCATCCCGGCCAACAGGACGACGATGCGCCAGTGGATGGCGCGGTACCCCTCCTCCATGCTGATGCATCCGGTCCCGACCGCGGCGGCGGCGGCGGCCAGCACGGCAACCGATACGGGAACGAGTCCGGAAGCCGAAAGTCCAATCATCGCGACGAGGATACCCGCCGCAATCGGGGCCTTCTCACGCTCGGGGACGAGCTGGCGTGCCTCCTCGGGCAAAGTGATGACGACGAAGTCGTGCGGGTGCTCCCTCAGTCGTTCGATCCTGCGCCACGCTCCCTGGACGAAGAGTGAGTCCCCGACGCGGAGTTTCTCCGTGGCGAAGGCCGGCACGAGCGCTCCCTTCCGTCGAAGGGCGAGCACCTGGAGGCCGAACTGCTCGCGAAACCTGGCGTCTGCCAGAGATTTGCCGACGAGCTTCGACTCGGGATGAACCAGAAGCGTCGCCACCCCAACCGTACGCACCCACTGGCGGCGCTCACGCTCTTCGATAGCCCGCCGCACGAGTCCAACGTCCCGTTCGAACGACTCTACCGATTCCGACTCCCCTTGCACGACCAGGGTGTCGCCGGCTCGGACCAGGAGGTCAGCCCCCGGGTCGGGGATCGTGGTCACGCCCACGCGCCTCCGACGCTCCACGATGTTGACTCTGAGGCCCAGGTCACTCAGTGCCGCCTCACGGAGGGTGCGGCCCGCGAGGGGACTCGACGCGGGCACCTCGAGGCGATGAAACGTCCCAAGCAAGCCGAACTCTTCAAAGAGGTCCCGCATACCTGCGGCCGGGGTCTGCACAGGCGACGCGTCCGACGGGAGAAGGTGTCGCCCGAACCACACCATGTAGACCGTTGCGACGATCAGGATCGCGGCGCCGACAGGAAGGAAGGCGAAGAAGCCGAAGCCGGGGCGACCTGCCGACTCGAGTTCGCCACTCACGACCAGATTCGCCGGCGTGCCGATCAGCGTGAGCATACCGCTGATCAGCGCACCGTACGACATGGGCATGAGGAGCCTGGATACGCTGAGTCCTCGTTGCGCCGCAGTGTTCGCCACGACGGGGATCAGGATCGCGACGACCGCGGTCGAGCTCATCACACTGCCAAGCACACCGGCAACGAGCATGAGCAGCACGAGCAGTCGGATTTCGCTGTCCCCAGCGGCGCGTGCCATCCACTCGCCGATCATCGAAGCGATGCCCGTGCGGGTGAGCATCTTCCCGACGACGAGCAAGCCCGCCACGATCAGGACGACGGGACTGCCGAACCCTGCGAGGGCCTCCCGCTCCGTGAGTACTCCACTGGCCGCAAGCGAGAGGACCACCAACAGAGCGACCATATCGAAGCGGACCCGGTCCGTCGCGAGCATCACGGTCGCGACGGCGGCCAGTCCGAAGACGAAGAGGGTGTCAGGACTCAAAGGCGATGTCGTCCCGAGGTGGGCCACGCCATGGCTACCGACCTCATATCACACAATCCAGCCCGTCCAGCGCCATATGAATCAAGAGGCCGGCGGCGAGAAAGAATAGCACCCGCCACGCGCTCCCAACGTCGGACCCTCGGGTCAAGGACATCCGGTATCCCGACCCGGCCACGAAGGCGATGACGACGTAGACAGCAATCGGCCCCATGCCGTGAAGCGGATGAAAGCCGATCGAGCACCGCTGGGCGTCGTAGATCGGATCGGCCAGAAGATGATCGAGGTCGACGAGCATCGTGCCGAGCATGAGCCATGCCGCCGAGCGCCACCGGTGAGGGTCGAGCGCCCTCGCGGTCGCAGCGGGAATCAGGACATGGAGAACGAGGTGAAACATCGCTCGAAGCTAGCACGGAAGTCGCCGAAAATGTGGGGTGCCTGAGCGAAGTGAACTCTTGCCGTGTCAGCTTGATATCTGCACCGTTGCTGCCTCGTCCACCCAGACCGGATCGACC
>JBDGVS010000181.1:0-5655 GCA_039585535.1 Gemmatimonadota bacterium
TGCTGCCGGGCATCGGCCCGATCAACGCGATCGCCATCCTGCTCCCCGTCATCTTCGCGACGGGGCTGCCACCGGAGTCAGCGCTTATTCTGCTGGTGGGGATCTACTACGGGTCACAGTACGGAAATTCCATTAGCACGATCCTGTTGAACGTGCCGGGGACGGCTTCCGCCGTGGTGACCGCGATCGACGGATACGCGATGACGAACGACGGGCGCGGCGGACCCGCGCTCGCGATCTCGGCGATCGCCTCCTTCGTGGGTGGCACCCTCTCGATCTTCGGCCTCGTCCTCTTTGCACCCGTGCTCGCCGGATGGGCGATCCGATTCGGCCCGGCCGAGTACTTCGCCCTGATGGTGTTCGCCTTCTCGGCGCTCTCCAGCTTCGCTGGCGCCAGTCTCGTGCGGGCACTCGCTGCGACCGGATTCGGGCTCTGGCTCGCCACCGTCGGACTCGACCCGAACAGCGCGATTCCGCGCTACACCTTCGGTCAGATCCAGCTTCTCGACGGAATGGACTTCGTTGTGGTCACCATCGGCCTGTTCGCGGTGAGCGAAGTCTTTCACCTCCTTGCCGACACGAAAGGCGGACAGGCCACGACCGCGGCCTTCGGCCGCGTTGCCGTAACCGGTCAGGAGCTGGCGATGACCGGATGGACGATGGTCCGCGGAAGCGTTCTCGGATTCCTGGTCGGAGTGCTCCCGGGCGCGGGCGGGACGATCGCGTCCTTCCTCGCCTACTCGACCGAAGAGCGACTCGCCGGCCGGGACGGCCGCTTTGGGCAGGGCGACATCCGTGGGGTGGCGGCTCCCGAGTCGGCGAACAACGCCGCAGCGAACGGGGCACTCATTCCCCTCCTCACGCTCGGCGTCCCGGGAAGCGGGACCACCGCCGTGCTGCTCGGGGCGCTCCTCGGACTCGGAATCACGCCGGGACCTCTCCTGCTCACCGAGCAGCCCGACCTCTTCTGGGGCCTCGCCGCGTCCATGTATGTCGGGAACGTCTTCCTTCTGCTCTTGAATCTGCCTCTGGTGCGCGTCTTCGTTCGGGCGCTCCAGGTGCCCCGGTGGATTCTGATCCCGTCGGTCGCAGCCCTCGCGTTCGTCGCGGTCTATGCGGTGAATCGCAGCGCCTTCGACCTCGTTCTCATGACACTCTTCGGTGTCGTGGGATGGCTGATGCGTCGCTTCGACTTCCCACTCGCCCCCGTCGTGCTGGGACTGGTGCTCGGGCCCCTCATGGAGAAGAATCTCCGACGCGCCATGGCGCTCTCGGGAGGGGATTGGACTGCCCTCTTCGACTCCCCGATCGCTCTCACGCTCTGGGGGCTCGCCCTCCTGAGTCTGGTAACTCCTGCGCTACTGCGCCGATGGACCGACGACCTGCCCGGAGCGGAAGCTCCGGTCCAAGAAGGAGAGTAAGATGGCCGGCTCACTGATCTCACGCCGCACGTTCACGAAGGTGATGGGCATGGCCGCCGCCGGCGCCGCCCTGCCAGGATGCGGCCGTCCCCGACTGGGGCCGGATGGGATGCCACTAGACGGCCCGTACTCGTCGACGCTGCTCGAGACGATGATGGTCCCCATGCGGGACGGCGTCGGCCTCGCTACCGACGTGTACGTACCATCCACGGATGGAGCTCTCCTCGACGGCCCCTGGCCGGTAATTCTGGAGCGGACGCCGTACGGCAGGCACCGACCGAGCCGTTCCGAGCGATCGGTCGCCGCGCCCGACCAGGCGAAGAGCCGCGCAGAGGTCGCCGAGATATTTGTGCGTCGTGGATACGTCGTCGTCTATCAAGACGTTCGTGGCCGGTACGATTCGGAGGGTGCGTACCGGAAGTACCTCGACGACGCGGACGACGGATACGACACATGCGCCTGGATTCTGGCGCAACCGTGGTGCGACGGGCAGATCGGAACCAAAGGACTCTCGTACGCAGCCCACACTCAAGGCGCGTTGGCGTCGGCCGGGGCCCCCGGAGTCGCAGCGATGTTCCTGGACTCGGGCGGCTTCTCGAACTCGTACCAGGGCGGCATCCGTCAGGGCGGAGCCTTCGAATTGAAGCAGGCCACCTGGGCGTATCGAAATGCCCTGGTGAGTCCAGAAGTCACATCTGACCCGGACCTTGCAGCCGCGATGCAGGCGGTGGACGTGCACCAGTGGTTTCGGGAGATGCCGTGGCAGCCCGGCCAGTCCCCGGTGAGCCTCGCCCCGGACTACGAAGCGTACCTATTCGAACAGTGGACCAAGGGCGACTTCGACGATTACTGGAAGCAACCCGGTATATGGGCGGAGGGCTTCCATGACGTGTGGCCGGATGCCCCCATGGTCCACATGTCGTCGTGGTTCGACCCCTATCCCCGCACGGCCACCGACAACTACATCGGCCTCGCGCAGCGGAAGCGAGGGCCCGTGCGCCTCATCCTCGGCCCATGGACGCATGGCGATCGCTCGCTGACCTGGGCCGGCGACGTGGACTTCGGCTCCGAGGCCACGCTCGACGGCCAGCTCGCGACCGACTTCTGGGAGCTACGCGTGCGCTGGTTCGACCACTGGCTGCGCGGTGTAGACAACGGCGTCGATGCCGAGCCCGCAGTGCAGTACTTCGTCATGGGTGGGGGTAGCGGGCGAAGAAATGCGGCCGGAAGGATGGACCACGGCGGACGCTGGAAGACGGCGACGGACTGGCCCGTCCCCGAGGCGATGGATACGCCGTACTACCTGAACTCGAACGGTCTGCTGACGATCACCCGCCCCAGCGAGGGCACGCGTGAAAACGACGCTCTGAGCTACCAGTACGATCCGGAGCACCCTGTGCCGAGTATCGGAGGCACCATCACCTCCGGCGCACCGATCATGGTCGGCGGGGCTTTCGATCAGCGGGAAGGCGAGGACTTCTTCGGCTCCCGGGAGCCGTATCGACCACTGGCAGCCCGACCTGATGTGCTCGTCTTCGAGACCGAGCCCCTTACCGAGGACGTCGAGGTAACAGGTCCGCTCGTGGTGAAGCTGTGGATCTCGTCGGACTGTCCCGACACCGACTTCACGGCCAAGCTCGTCGACGTGTATCCGCCCAACGACGACTACCCGGAGGGCTTCGCCATGAACATCACCGACGGGATCATCCGCTGCAGATACCGTGACTCCTGGGAGGAGCCTTCCCTGATGTCGCCGGGCGAGACGTACGAAGTGACAATCGAAGCGTTTCCGAGCAGCAACCTGTTCGCCGTCGGACACCGGATTCGGATCGACATCTCGAGCAGCAACTACCCGCACTTCGACCTGAACTTCAATACGGGAGAAGCCGAGGGGCTCGCAACGGATAGTCGGGTTGCGACCAACACGGTGTGGATGGATCCGAGCCGCCCGTCCCAGGCGATCCTCCCGATCGTATCCGCACCCTCCTCGTCATGACTCGGTAGCGCACCAACGATCAAAGCCCCCGTCCGAAGTCATCGGACGGGGGCCTCGATCGACAGCGTCAGGCACTGCCTGTCGTTCAGACCCTCAGCCGACGCCGTAGGTGAAGGTCTCGCTGACCGACGTACCGCACACGGAACCGGTCGTCGTCGCGCTGATCGATTCACCGGTGGAGGTCGCCTCGGACGTGAGCGTGATCCCACACGTGCCGCTCCGACCGTCGTCCGTGGACCAATTGACGGATCCGTTGAGCTCCGTATTCGTCGAGAAGGAGATCCCGTCCTGAGGATTCAGAGACGAGAAGTCTGCCGTCGCGGTGAGGTTGAGCGAACCGGAGATCGTGAACTGCTGCTCCGTCTCCTCAGACAAGGCTGCGCAGTTGGAGAATGCCTGCGTGATGTTGTACGCGACCATGAACTCTTCGGTCTCGTCGTCCCCACTGGCGGTCGCGCTTCCGTTGAGCTGAACCGTACCACCCCGCGCACACGGAACGGTGGCCTCGATATCCTGGGTGAAGCTGAACGGTGCCGGCTGGGGACCATCAGAAGCCGCCGGAGCGCCCCCCAGACCCTGGGCAGTGGCAGAGAACGCCGACTCGAGCACGATGCTCGAGAGCGCGGCCACCTCGGTCTCGCTCAGGGCATCACCGGTCGATACGGGGTCGTCGTCACCACACGCCGCGACGCCGACTGCTGCCACCAGAGTCAAAACACGAACGATTCTTGTGTTCATAGCGAACTCCGATCAGTTGAAGGGGCAAAGAGGTACATGAGAGCGTCTTTTCCGCGGCACGTAGGGCGCAAGCACCGTGCCACCACTCCCGAGCTCATCGAATCCACCAAAGAATGCGCGAATTACACGGCCGCCAGGCCAACCCTTGAAGTATGGAATATCCGCGTCGTGCGACATTCGATGCATATCGCCCGGTACGACGGTACAATTTCCCCACTGTCCCTCTCCCGTACGACTGTGAGTCGAGTGTTGTGAAGCTCCCCCCAATCCTGTCCATGTGCGCGTTGGTCGTGCTCTTCATCGGCCTCCCCGCTGTGGTGGCAGGACAAGAACCCCCCACCACCACAGACACGCTTCCGATCGGGGACTCCAGCGTCGTGGCTGACACGGTCATCCCGGCCGGCCCAGACTCGGCCTTTACAGCGCGTAGCATCCTCGTCGAACTCGACTCGATCTATTCGCAGATGATCGAAATCCAGGATTCGCTCCGTTTCGTAGAAGGAGAGGAGGAGGCACTTCTTCGGGTGCAGACGCTTGGGTGGGTGGATTCACTGGAGGTCTTGAAGAGGTCGATGATCGCGGAGCTCGGTGTCGTACGATCTGACTTCCCGTCGGTCGACTCGATCCGCTCGGTCTTCCAGGGCTTCCTTCAACAGGAGTTCACCCTGGTCGAAGAGGCGATCGAGCGTCGCGTGGCGGATCTCGACAGCCTTCGCAGCCTCCGTACAGAAACTCCACTGAATGGCCTCGCCGACCTGGAAGACGACATCGGCCTGGCCAACGCTCAGCTCGATACGACCCTGGCCTTCGTGATCGAGTCTCTGACTGAGGCTGAAGAAGTCGGCGTCAACACATCGGAGCAGTGGGCCAACGTGGATCGATTCCTCCTGAGTCGCGCGGCAGAGCTGACCGGGCGACTCCAGCTCGCGATTGCCGAGCGCTCGACGGTTCGGGGGCGTATCCAGGACGCCCGGACCGCGAACGCGGACGAAAGCGAGAGGGCGGCACTCGACCTTCGCTTCCGCGTGGCCGAGTTGCGCATCGACAGGCTCTCCCGAGGCCTCGATGCGACCGCGGACCTGCTCGACACCCGGCGTCTACCCACGGCCCCGTATCGGCAACTTCTGATCCAAGCGACGGGAGAGGTGACCAGCGACGTACTCGATCCGACGGTCGCGGTGGGACTGGTACGTGATTGGATGGAACGCATCTGGATCTGGTTCGCCGACGCGGGTCCGAACGTCCTGGTGCGACTAGCATTGCTCGCCGGCTCGATCCTGCTCTCGCGCGCAGGCTTTCGGGTCGTATGGCGCATCTTCAGAAGATCCACAGGAAGCAAGGTATCACGCCTGCTGACGGACCTCCTCGAGCGCATGCTGATCCCTGTGGCCACGCTGGTCGGCTTTATCGCCGGCCTGATTGCCATCGGCATCGACCCAACGGCGTTTCTCGCCGGACTCGGCGTTCTCGGCGTGATCGTCGGTCTCGCCCTCCAGGACT
>JBDGVS010000182.1:0-5640 GCA_039585535.1 Gemmatimonadota bacterium
TGAACGCCTCGCTTATCCTGTTCATGCGTGGCTACCTCACCGACGACGAGTAACACCAACCCATGCGACGAGTCGACAAAGCCCTTTCGCTCTTCCTTACCGCTGCGCTGCTCTCCTTTCTGCTCTCGGTCTACCTCTGGTTCTTCGTCGACCGCGACTACGGCCTCTTCGTCGGTCTCTGGGTACCGTCGATCCTGTCCCTGGGGGCACTGGTGAGAAAGCGTTGACGACCGGTCCCAGAGAGTCCGATCGTCAGCGAGCTGCCCGCCTGACTGTATCGGCCGTCGTGCTCGTCGGCATGATCTGTGGCTTTGCCGTCTTCTACGTCTACATCCCGTTCGACAGCGCGCTCCGGCTGGTCGCGTATTCGGGGATGTTCGTAATGATGATCGTCGTCGTGGCGCTGCTCACGCTCTTCGATCAATGGGCCCGAGAAATCCTTTAGATTCATCTCCCGTGGCGGTCCGTTACCGCCATGCCCTCCCATTCAAGGAACACCGATGAGCACACCCCACGAGAGCGCCCAGTCCCTGATGCAGCTGTATGAGATCCGTCGGGAGGCGCGGCTTCGTGAGGCCCGGTCATGGGTCGTGAGTTCGTTCAACCCTCGCTCGGTCGAGGACTACCTGGCGATCACCAAGTCGGACGACTACGTGAATTTCCGAATGGTTTCCAGCTACTGGGAGATGGCCGCGTCCTTCGTCGTGCACGGCGCGATCGATGCCGAGATGTTCCAGGCTGTGAGCGGTGAGATGCTCGTGCTGTTGTCCAAGGTCGACTTCATGCTCGACGATATCCGTGAAGCCACCGGCCAGGCCGGAGCACTTCGGCACGTCGAGCAGGTCGCGTCCGAATGGCCCGGTGCGAGCGAGCGTCTGCCCGCCTTCCGGGAGTACTTCTGGGGAATGGCCGACGGCGCCTGACGACGAGTGAAGCGACTTCCGCTTCTCCGCGTGGCTGGGGGCGTATTCGCGCTCCTGGCCACGTTCGCGTCGGTTGCCGTTGCGCAGACAGGCGCTCCGAGTGGCGAATGGCCTGCCTGGGGTGGGGACGACGGATCGACCCGCTACTCGGCGCTCTCCGCGATCGACGCGACCAACGTCGACCGGCTCGAGATCGTATGGCGCTGGAAGATGGACAACTTCGGTCCGGCGCCTGAGTTCAGGAGCCAGACCGTTCCCCTGATGGTCGACGGGGTCCTCTATGCGACCGCCGGGATGAACCGCGACATCGTCGCGATCGACGCGGCCAGCGGACAAACGCTCTGGATGTACCGCAACGATGAAGGCGAGCGAGCGGAGCGTGCGCCCCGCCGGAATTCCGGGCGTGGGGTCGCGTACTGGGATGACGGGTCCGGCTCGGGGCGAATCGTGACCATCACACCCGGCTATCACCTCATCGCGCTCGATGCCCGCACCGGTCGTCCGGTTGCCGACTTCGGGGCGGACGGCGTCGTGGATCTGATGCAGGGACTGCGTGTGCCCGAAGGCGTCGATCCGGTCGGGATGATCGGGAACAGCTCGCCGCCCGTGATCGCAAACGGGGTGGTCGTGGTCGGTCCCGCCTTCCTCACCGGATTCCGGCCGGTATCCATGGCCAACGTGAAGGGGGACGTCCGGGGCTTCGATGTGCGCACCGGACGGGAGCTCTGGTCGTTCCACACGATTCCCGAAGAGGGGGAGCCGGGTTCCGAAACGTGGGAGGACGACTCTGCCCGCTACACCGGCAATGTCGGTGTCTGGCCTCCGTTCTCTGCGGACGAGGAGCTGGGCCTCGTGTACTTGCCCGTCGAGGCGCCCACGAGTGACCTCTACGGCGGGCATCGGTTGGGCGACAACCTCTACTCGTCGTCTCTCGTCGCGCTCGATATCCGCACGGGCGATCTCGCCTGGTACCAGCAGATCATTCGTCATGACATCTGGGACTACGACATGGGGTCGGCTCCGATCCTTCTCGATGTCGATGTGGAGGGGCAGGGCCCGAAGCGCGTTGTGATCGCGCTCACCAAACAGGGGTGGGCGTTCACCTTCGACCGTGAGACCGGTGAACCGATCTGGCCCATCGAGGAGCGCTCTGTGCCCCAATCCGACGTTCCCGGCGAACGGACGGCACCGACGCAGCGCTTTCCCACGCGGCCCGCTCCATTCGACCTGCAGGGCCTGACCGCGGACGACGTCATCGACTTCACCCCCGAGCTGCGCGCCGAGGCACTCGAGACGCTGGAGCAGTATCGGTACGGGCCCATCTACACCCCGCCATCAATACTCTCGGGCGACGGGTCGAACCTCGGGACCGTCATGATCCCCGGGGCGCTCGGTGCCGCTGCCTGGGAGGGTGGGGCTGTCGATTCTGAGACGGGGGTCCTCTACGTCGGCTCCTCGACGGTCGTCACTGGCGTGGCACTCGCTCCCGACCCGGCGGCGACGGACATGCGCTTCATCCAGTCGAGCAACGCGACAACGCCACGGGTGCAGGGCCTGCCGATCGTGAAACCTCCGTACGGGCGTATCACCGCGATCGATATGAAGACCGGCGATCACCTCTGGATGATCCCGAACGGAGCGACGCCCGAGTCGGTACAGGAGCACCCTGCGCTGCAGGGCCTCGATATCCCACCGACCGGGAAGGCCACGCGCGCCGGAACACTCGTCACCAAGACGCTTCTGTTCGCGGGAGAAGGGTGGGGCGGCGATCCGTGGTTACGCGCGATCGACAAGTCGACTGGCGACGTGCTGCACGAGATCGAGCTTCCAGGCACGCAGAACGGTCATCCGATCACCTACGAGGTCGATGAGCGTCAGTTCATCGTGTTGTCGGTCGGTGGCCGGGGGCAGGTCCCGGAGCTGGTCGCGCTGGCGATTCCGCCGAGTTGACGCCCCGGGCGGTCTCCGCCCGACCTGTCCCAACCGCTTGCGGTGCTACCTACGCGGGACGGATCTTTCCCCGGCTATCCCCCAATGCCCCGCCCAGTCATGTCTGACGCTGTATCACGATTGAATGCCGCGCTCGAAGGTCGATACGAGATCGATCGAGAAATCGGTGAGGGTGGGATGGCCACGGTCTACATCGCTCGCGATGTGAAGCACAGCCGCAACGTGGCGCTGAAGGTGCTGAAGCCGGAACTGGCCGCGGTCGTCGGGGCGGATCGCTTCCTCGCCGAGATCGAGACGACGGCGAATCTCCAGCATCCGCACATCCTCCCGCTCTTCGATTCCGGCGAGGCCGACTCGTTCCTCTTCTACGTGATGCCGTTCGTAGAGGGGGAGACGCTGCGGGAGCGGATCGACCGGGACAAACAACTTCCCGTCGAAGAGGCGGTTCGGCTTGCGACCTCCGTCGCGAACGCGCTGCACACCGCCCACGAGGCGGGCGTCGTTCATCGGGACATCAAGCCCGGCAATATCCTGCTAAGCAAGGGCGAACCTCTCGTCGCTGACTTCGGGATCGCGCTGGCGGTGGGTTCGGCCAGTGGTGCACGCCTCACCGAAACGGGTCTGAGCGTGGGGACTCCATATTACATGAGTCCCGAGCAGGCGACCGGGGATCAGGCGATCGGGGCGGCGAGCGATATCTATGCCCTCGCAGCTGTCCTATACGAGATGCTGGTCGGAGAGCCGCCCTACGTCGGAAATACCGCGCAGGCGGTTCTGGGGAGAATCCTGCAGGGCGAACCCGTGTCCCCCACGGTGGCACGGAAGTCTATTCCCGCGAACGTCGACGCCGCGCTCCGAAAGGCGCTCGAGCGACTTCCGGCCGATCGCTTCACGGATGCTCAGGGCTTTGCACGCGCCCTGTCGGATCCCTCGTATCGGCACGGCCGATCCTCAGCGGAGACCGAGGCGGCTCGGGGTCTCTGGAACCCGCTGTCGATCGGCGCGACCGTGGCCGCAGCACTGTCCACCTTCATCCTCGTGGGTGTGCTGGCGAGCCGGCCGGAGCCGCCGGTGGCCTCGATCGAACGGTACGAGATGCCGTTCCGGGATTCACAGCTGCCGCAGGTCTTTTTCCCGGGCGACTTCGCAATGTCGGCGGATGGATCGGCGCTCGCGTACGTCGGACCGTCAGCCGAGACCGGGGTGCCCCAGGTGTGGGTACGCCGCTGGGACGATGTCGAGGCCAGTCCCGTTCGCGGTACACCCAATCCTCAGGATCTCGACATCTCGGATGACGGGAGCCGGGTTGTGTACTCCACCAACGGCGAGGTCCGCATGGTACCGGTAGCGGGCGGACCCGAGGTGGTGCTCGGTGCCGGCGCGTTTCCAAGCTGCGGCTCGGATGGCTACGTGTACTGGGACGCGGGAGCGAACGCGATGCGCGCTCCGGAGGATGGAGGGGCCGTGGAAGTGGTCACCCTGGATACTGACCAGCTCGGTGGTCGATCGGTCCGTCAGGTCCTCCCGGGTGGCCGTAAGGCGCTCATGTGGTCGCTTGAGGCCTCCGACGGATCGGACGTGATCCACCTGCTCGATCTGGAGACCCGGGAAATGACCTTCCTCGTGGTTGGGCTGAATCCAGGGTATGCGCAGACGGGCCATATCCTGTACACGGTGGACGGAACACTGATGGCGGCGCCCTTCGACGCGGAGGAGGGTGCGTTCACCGGCCCGGCCGTCCCGCTCCTGTCCGAGGTTGCCCACTACACGTTCTCCGACGAGGGCAAGCTCCTCTACTCGACAGGTGGCGCAGGCGCACTTCAGGAGCTCGTCTGGGTCAGTCGCGAAGGGACGGCCCAACCGGTCGAGCCGGGGTGGAGCTTTGACGCCGGTGGCTCCAATGCGGGCTGGAGTTTGTCCCCAGACGGTCGCATGGTCGCGCTTCGCGAACGGACGGATGCAGGCCTCGACATCTGGGTGAAAGAGCTCGACGGTGGCCCCCGTTCCCGCCTGACCTTCGACGAGTCCGAGGACCGCAAGCCGACTTGGGGACCCGAGCCAGGCTACGTCAGCTTCCTGTCGAACCGGAACGGAGAGTCGGTGGATGTATGGCGGCGCCGTGCCGACGGTACCGGTACTCCGGAACTCGTGCTCGATCTAGAGGAGGGTATCGCCGAGATTTCCTGGAGCGACGACGGTGAGTGGCTCGCTATGCGAACGGTCGGGATCCCCGGTCAGCAGGGTGGGCGAGACGTGCGGGCAAAGGCCGTGGCCCGCGACGCCGAGGCGATACCGCTTCTCATGGAGACCCACGACGAGATTTCGCCCTCCCTCTCGCCGAACGGCCGATGGCTTCTCTACGCTTCGAACGAGACCGGGCAGTACGAAGTATTCGTTCGACCATTCCCCGACGTGGACTCCGGTCGGTGGCAGGTCTCGACATCGGGTGGAATCGCGCCGCGTTGGTCACGGGAGGGGACAGAAGTGTTCTATCTGGCCGGAGCCGACGCGATGATGGTGGCTGAAGTCTCGATCGACGGTGAGTCGCTTCGGGTCGGTGAGAGGTCGTCGCTTTTTCAGCTGCCAGCCAATACGGTCCGGTCGGATATCTTCATCCCATACGACGTCGGCTTCACGGCCGACCGTCAGCTGCTGATGGCTCGCGCGTACGTCGACCGAACAACCCAGGAGGACTTGGCACCTCCCATGGTTCTGGTCATCAATTGGTTCGAGGAACTGACGCAGCGGGTGCCGACCTCGGGCCGAT
>JBDGVS010000183.1:0-5633 GCA_039585535.1 Gemmatimonadota bacterium
CAGCGGGAGGGTCACACCGGTCGACCCGAACTGGCTCTTCGACCCCGACCCACCCGAGGCCTCGGTCTCGCTCTCACCCGACGGTCGTCGCATCGCAGTGAAGATCAACACCGATGACGGGGATGACATCTGGGTCAAGCAACTCGATGACGGCCCGCTGTCTCGCCTGACCCTCGACGCGGAGCGGGACTGGCGGCCGTGGTGGTCGGCGGATGGGCGGTGGATCTACTTCCATTCGTGGAGGAACGGGGAACTCGACCTCTTCAGGAAGCGGTCGGACGGGACGGGCAGCCCGGAACTCCTCCTCGACCTCGAAGGACACGTCGCCGAAGCAGCCATCACGGCCGACGAACAGAGCTACATCCTGCGCTGGGGCGGCAGCTCCAATTCGGGCGTCGGAGGTCTTCGTGACATCCTCGGAATGGCAGTCGGCGACACCGAGCCGTATGAACTCGCCGCGGAGCCCTACGATGAAAAAGCCTTCGCCCTCTCGCCGGACGGTCGCTGGCTCGCGTATGAGTCCACAGAGACGGGACGCGACGAGGTCTACATCCGTCCCTATCCCAACGTCGACGACGGGAAGTGGCAGATCTCTACCCAGGGAGGAATTGGCCCCGTCTGGGCTCGGAGCGGTCGGGAGATCTTCTTCGTATCCCAGGCTCGCGACATGGTGGTCGCGGAGCTGGAGCTGACGAACGCGGTCGAGGTCACCAGCCGGGAGCCCCTCTTCAACGTCAATCAGCTGGGTCTCGACGTCAGAGCGAACTACGCTGGCTACGACGTCGATATCGACGATCAAAGCCTGCTGATGATCCAGTTCGGAGGTGGTTCTGACGATGCCCCGAACGAGTTCGTCCTCGTCCAGAACTGGCTGGAAGAGGTTCGCGACCGCCTGGGGCGCTGACCGAGTTGATTACTCCTCCGAAATGATCGCCGGCCGGCCCAGCGCCTGCAGGCGCTGGTTCAGCTCGACCACCTCACCGTCGAAGAACGCCTGAATCGCACTCTTGGCCTCCTCCAATCGTTCGGACAGCACCTCGTAGACTTCACGCTGCTGCGTCGTCGGGAGGAAGTCGGCACCCTTCCAGTCGACGTCGGACGCGAGCGCGCTGAAGCGCCCGTAGAGGCGCATCGGGTTACGGAACGAGTCTTCTCGGGCTCCCGTCAGATTCACATCGACGAGGCGTCCCTCGAGTTCGATCGCCAATTCGTTGATTCGGTCGATCTCCGCCTTCACCTCGGCGACATCGGCGTCTCTTCCGAGGGCAGCCGAGGCTGCCTCGAGCTGCACGCGTGTGTGCTCCATGCGGGTGATCACCGAGGTGATCTCCGAAATCCGGTCCCGCATCTCGAGACTGAACGCGACCTGGGCCTCGATCTCCGTGCGCGATCCGGTCGACGTCGGGTCTTTGAGAACCTCGACGGTCGTGACGTGCTCCTCGTCTCCGAGGCTCGCCCGAACCGTGTACGTGCCCGGGACAGCGAGCGGGCCACGCTGCCCACGGATCAGATCGATGTCCCACACGTAGACCACGCGATCGCCACCCTGCTCCAGCGGGACGAAGTCGCGCCCCGGCGGCTTCGTATAGAAGCGCGGCAGCTCGGGGGCCGGGTGGCGCAGATCCCACTGCACCCGGTTCAAACCCGGCCGGGTCGGGCCGTTGAGTTCACGCACCACCTCGCCGGCGGCGTTCTCGACCGTGATCCGAACACGCTCCACGTCGCCACCACCGAGGAAGTAGTTGATACCGGCACCGTAGCGTGGGTCCCGACCGGTGCTCATGCTCTGCTCGGTCTTGATCGGCTGTACTTCCTGCCACCGGTAGGCGTCCCGAACGTCGAACAAGGTGTTCGACGCCATCGTCTCGTCATCGAGAGCCCGCAACGCCCCGATGTCGTCCAGGATCCAGAATCCGCGCCCATAGGTGGCGACGACGAGGTCGTCGAATCGTTCCTGTACGGTCAGCCAGTAGACCGGCGCGGGGGGCATGTTGAGACGGAGCTTCGACCAGGAGTCGCCATCGTCAAGCGACAGCCAGAGCGCGTTGTCGGTCCCTGCATAGAGCATTCCGGCACGCTTCGTGTCTTCGCGCACCACGTGCACGAACGAGTGCGGAGAGGCCGGGATGTCGTCGGAGATCTTCGTCCAGCTCCGACCATAATCCTCCGTCTTGTAGATCCACGGATCGAAATCCCCCATCTGGTGGAGGTCCACGGAGATGTACGCCGCGGCCGGGTCGTGCCGAGACGGCTCGATGTTCCCGATCGTGCCCCACGGCGGCAGATCCCGGATATTCTCCGTCAGATTCGTCCAGCTGTCGCCCCCGTCCCGGGTCAGCTGCACCTGACCATCGTTCGTCCCGACCCAGATGGTCCCCGCTTCATGGGTCGACTCGGCGATCGAGAAGATCAGTGAGCCGTCGTACGTCATGAGGTTGTCGATCGCGACGCCCCCGGACGACAGCTGGTGATCTTCGAGGTCGAGCGTCAGGTCCGGACTGATTTCCTCCCAGGAGGAGCCGCCGTTCTCGGTACGGTGCACATACTGGCTCCCCACGTACACGACGTCGGAGTCGTGCGGGGAAATGTGGATCGGGAAGTTCCAGTGCCACCGGTACCGCATGTCCTTCGGGGCCCAGCCGTATCCGGCTTCCGGCCAGACCCGGACGTTGCGCACCTGTCGGTTGCGATGGTCGTAGATCTCGAGGCCGCCGTCGTAGCACCCGGACCACACGACGTTCGAATCGTCGGGGAGCGGCTGTGCGAAGCCTGACTCGCATCCACCCACATCCTGCCACAGGCCGAGCGGGATGGATCCGGTGCGCGAGTTCGAAGGGCCTCGGTACGAGTACCCGTCCTGGCGGTTGCCGTAGACGTTGTAGGGGATCTCGTCGTCGACGGCGACGTGGTACATCTGGGCCACCGGCAGCCGGTGATTACGGAAGGTGCGACCGTCGAGCGCGACGTTCGTGTTACCCACGTCGTCCCCGACCATGATCCGATCCGGGTTGGTCGGGTCGATCCAGATATCGTGCGTGTCGCCACCACCGTTGCCGGGACTGGACATGAGTGTCCGGCCCCCATCCACCGAGACGCCGTACCGAACGCTGATGAAGTAGATCTTCTCGGCATTCTCCGGATCGACGGCGATCCGGGTGTAATAGGGGGCTCGCTCGTTCATCGTGTGGTTCGTGGAGACGTGCGTCCACGTCCGCCCGTAGTCGTCCGACCGGTAGAAGCGGGGCGACTCCTCTTCGGTGAGCACGTAGACTCGCCCGGGCTCACTGGGCGCCACCTCCACAGCGATCTTCCCGATCGTCTGCCCGTCCTGCATCGGTAGCCCGCGACCGACCGACGAAACCCGCTCCCACGTGTCCCCGCCGTCGCCGCTCCGCCACACACCCGAGTCCGGACCGCCCGAGTTCAGACCCCACGTATTGATGTGGACGTCCCACATTGCGGCATACAGAAAGCGCGGGTTCGTCGGGTCCAGAGCGAGGTCGGCGCATCCTGCCTCCTCACTCACGTGCAAGACGAGTTCCCAGCTGTCCCCACCGTCGGTCGTGCGCCAGACGCCCCGACTCGGCTGCGGACCGTAGGTATGGCCCAGGGCACAGGCGTACACGATGTCGGGGTTGGTCGGGTGGACGCGAACCCGGCCGATCCGTCCCGTGTCGTCGAGCCCCATGTGCTCCCAGCTCGCTCCAGCATCGACCGACTTGTAGATGCCGTCGCCCATCGCGTGCGCCGGACGAATCAGAAACGTCTCTCCGGTGCCGGCCCAGACCTGGTTGAAGTCGGAGGGCGCCATCGCGAGTGCCGACACGGACGAGACTTCTTGATCATCGAAGATCGGCCGCCACCGAACTCCTCCATCTGTCGTCTTGAAGAGGCCACCCGAAGCCGCTCCCGCATACATGACCAACGGATTCCCAGGCTCGCCCATGACCGAGATGATTCGATTCCCGTCGGGGCCGATGAAGCGGTACGAGAGCCCCGGAAGGAGGTCAGGATCGACCGTCTGAGCGGCAAGGCCTGGTGCGAACGTGATGGCTACGGCGCCCAAAAGACCCACGGCGACGGGCAGGACCCGGTCGCGAACGAGCCGTGAGCGAAAGAAGAGGCGATGGTGATCGAGCATGCTCAGCGGTCAGCTCCTGGGCAAACGACGGGGTGGCGAACGGGAAGCGACAGATTGGCCGGAAGTGGTGACCTCCGCCATCCCTCTGGAGGGCGTGCGGTGCAGCCGGTAGTGTGGCATAGCGCCCCCCTCACCGAGTGAAGAATGCAGACGACGAGTCGGAGACGGACGTGCCTGCGACGAGCGGCAGTGGCTACGCTCGCCTTTCTGGGCGCGGCCGTGCCCGGATGCGCTCAGGACGAGCCTGTGGTCTCGTTGCCCGATGAGTACCTCGGGCAGTGGTACTACCTCGGTTCGAGTGGGGGCATCGCAGGGACCGGCCGGGGAGACGATCCGACCGGATGGATGGAGATCCGGTCGAACAACACCATCGCCCGCTTCGACGACGAGGGCGTACAGCTCGGCGTCGACACGTTCACCCTCACACGCGGGCCGTCGATCTTCTCAACCGACGAAGTGTGGCTGCTGCACGCGCCGGGCCGTCTGGAGCAGGCCGCGCGACTCCACGACGAGGACCGACTCACGCTCTCGGACAACGCGTACGACGGCTTCCACTTTTCGTACGCGAGATCCCGACCGCCGAGTCCGGGCGACTAGCGCCGGAAGGGCATCCCCGGGAGGCCAGGCATCCCTCCGCCCATCCCGCCGCCGCCACCCATGCCACCCATCATTCCCTTCATCTGCTTCATGAACTTCTGCATCTCCTTGAATTGCTTGAGGAGACGATTCACTTCGGCGACTGGTCGGCCGCTACCCTTCGCGATCCGGGCTCGTCGAGATCCGTTGAGAATCTTCGGATTGCGGCGCTCCTCCATCGTCATGGACAAGATGATGGCCTCGACGTGCTTGAAGCGCTTCGGATCCATGTTCTGAGTCGGGATTTTCATCCGATTCGCGCCGGGAATCAGCTTCATCAGCTGATCCATCGGGCCCATCTTCTGGATCTGCTTCATCGCCACGAGGAAGTCCTCCAGCGTGAAGCGCCCCTGGCCCAGCATCTTCTTCTGGAGTTTCTCCTGCTCCTCATCGTCGATCGCGACCTGGGCGCGCTCCACCAGCCCGACGACGTCGCCCATCTGGAGAATTCGACCGGCCAGTCGCTGGGGGTCTGCGGTGTCCAGGTCGTCGAGACCTTCACCCATACCGATGAACTTGATCGGCTTCCCGGTCACACCACGGATGGAGAGCGCGGCACCGCCACGCGCATCGCCGTCCATCTTGGTCATCACGATGCCCGTAATACCGAGCGCATCATCGAAGCCCTTGGCGATCGTGACGGCTTCCTGACCCGTCATCGCGTCGGCGACGAGCAGGATCTCGGTTGGGTTCACAGCGTCTCGTACCTGGGTCAACTCACCCATGAGTGCCTCGTCGATCTGCAACCGCCCGGCCGTATCGATGATGACTGTCTGGTGCTTCCCCTCCCTGGCCTGGTCGAGAGCTGCACGTGCCGCCGCGACCGGATCGCCACCGAATTCGCCCGCGTAGACCT
>JBDGVS010000184.1:0-5621 GCA_039585535.1 Gemmatimonadota bacterium
GATGACGCCCGCCGAGGGCACACCTCGCACCACCACCGCCGTGGCTTGCTCGGGGAGGAGCCGCGCCGCAGCCAGCAGCGATAGTGGCGCGGCCAGCGCGAACAGCCAGAGCCACCTCGTCGGCACCCCGGCCCGGCGGAGTCCTTCCTCAGCCAGCCACGCCGCGATGGACATCACGATCGAGACCGCCATCAGGTACAGCATTACGGAAGCAATCATCGTTCGTCCTCCATCACCTCGAGGCGTTTCGCGAGCAGATCCTTCATCCGCCGGATCTCGTCTTCCGTCACGTCCTCGTTCTCGACCAGGTGAGTCAGGACGAGCTCGGGTGAACCCGCGAAGAGCTTACGAGTGATCCGCTTGAGCGCGGACTCTCCGGCTTCGACCCTCTCGACGAGGGGACGATATCGATGCGCTCGCCCCTCTTCCTCGTGAGTCACGTGGCCCTTATCGGAGAGGATACGCAGGACTGTAAGCACGGTGTTGTACGCGAGCTCGTCGTCCAGAGCCTCGCGAACCTCTGTTACGGTCGATGGCCCCCGATCCCACAGGGCCGACATGATGTCCAGTTCACGGACGGTGAATCGCACGGTCATTCGGCTATCTCCTAAGAAGTTAGTTGTATGGTACGCAGGCATCCCCGGCCTGTCAACTAACGACTTAGTTAATACGTGTGCGGTGCCCCCCTCTGCCTGCCGGACATACCTTCCCCTCATGACGCCCGAGTACACGATCGTCTTCCCGCCCACCATGCTGTGGGCGAACCACCAGCGACCGCACCATGTGCTGACGCAGCTCGCGCGACGCCATCCGGTCCGCTGCCTGTTCAACGACTGGACCGTCGACGAGGACGTGCACGAGAACGGCCGGCTCATCGTCACAAAGCGAGCGTTCCGGCGACGGCACCACGCGGGGCCGCTCGTCTACTACTTCTCGATCCCGGAGAAGCTCGACTACCTCCGCCGTCCGCCCTTCCCGAGGCCAGATCTCTTCGTCTTCGAGCTGATGGACCTCCCAGAGGAGGAGTTCGCGGGATGGAAGAAGAAGCTTCCGCGCGCGCTCGAGCGCTCCGATGTGATCCGGACCACACACCCGGCCATCACGTCGTACCTGCACGAGCACCACGCGGCGTCCATCGGAGACAAGTCGATCCAGACGTCCTACAACGGCGTGGATCTCGAACTCTTCGATCCGACCGTCGAGCACCCGCGCCCCGCTGAACTCGAGGGTGTAGAAAAGCCGATCCTGGGCTTTTACGGGAATCTCGACGGGTGGATCGACTGGGAATTGCTCAGGAGACTCGCCGAGCTATCCGAGTATCAGGTCGTCGTAATCGGAGGCACGGAGGGCATGGCGCCAAAGATTCCAGAGGCTCTTCGACAGTCCTCCATCCTCTGGATCGACAAACGACCGGTCGCGGACATGCCCCGCTTCCTCGCCCACTTCGACGCAGCGCTCTACCCCTTTTTGGTGAACGAAATGACCGACGCGGTCGACCCACTGAAGGTTTGGGAGTACTTCGCATTCGGCCGTCCGGTGCTCGCGTCGGGGACGGCACTCGTCCGAGAATCGCCGGAGCTCTTCGACCGCCTGGACGTCGACGACCTCCAAGGGGTGGTCCGGCGGGCGATCGCCTCCCGCACCGACCCGGCGGCGGTGGCTCGTCGGCAAGAGGCTGCGCGCGCTCGTGACTGGGGATCGGTGGCCGACGCGATGCATGCTGACATCACCGCTGCGCTCCGTCCTGGGACCGCTTCACGCAACCAGTGAACCGAATCGCTCGTCGAACCGTATAGAGAACCAGAGGCGCTCCGACTGACCAGGGCGCCCCGACAGCGGGAGGTGCCCCTTGGCACAGTGCGACGGAAAGACGAAGAAGGGCGAACGCTGCAAACGTGACGCGAGCGACGGCTCACCATTTTGCTCGATCCATGTGGATCAGCAGGTGCGGCCGCGAAGTCAGCCATCCGGCGAGTGGGATACCGACGCCATCGTGAAGGCAGCGGTCGGCTTCGCGCTCGTCGGCGCGATCTTCCTGTTCCGCTTCCGGCGATAGCGGGCCCCGAAGCGGTGACAGAAAGCCCCGGCTAGAAGTGCTCGGCGCCGAGGTTGTTTCGGCGACTCCGGAGAATATCCTGCGTGAAGAAGCCGGCGCGGAATCGGTTCACCTCGAAGGTGAAGCGAAAGATCGGGCTGCCCTGGGTCGTTCCGACGGGGAACGCGACATCCATTCGCCAGATGTTGCGCGTCCGTGACGGGAGTCCGAGGCGGAGGCCGAAGCCGACACCTCCCTGCCAGTCAGAGTCGACCGCATACGGGACGTCTCCCTGCCACACGCGGCCAAAGTCGGCGAACAGTGACATCCCCAGGTCCGCGGTACCTGCGCTCGGCCAGGGGAAGAGAATCCGGTCCTCGACCACGAAGCGCGTCATACGACCGCCGGGGAAACGATCTTCGGGCAACGCCCGAATACCGTCACGGCCACCGAGACTCAGCTGGAACGGCATCGTCGTCTGCCATCCTCCTGCCACCGACGCCCGAACGAAGAGGGTGTGACTCTGAAGTCCGTCGTTGCGGAGGTACCCGACGACGTCCGCGTCCATCAGCAGATCCTGCCAGGCGCCTCGATCGCGGCGCGATTCCACTGTCGTGCCACCGTGGAACAGGGACGACCCGATCGGAAACCCGAAGCTCGCGTGGACCCGACCGAAAATGTCGTCGACGCCAGGAACCTCGGAGGGAAGGAAGAGGTCGAAACCCCGCCCGATCGTTGCACCGGCGTAGAATCCATGGCCGACCAGGAGACGATCACGCATACCGTCGATTCCCTCGTACTCCAGATAGCGGAATCGTCGCGTTCCGAGGTGCAGGGCCACGCGGGACGCACCGTACTCGGAAAGCTGGTCCGCGAGGTCCGGAGGAAGGTCCCCTGGATACGGCTGGAGATCGTCGAAGTCCGTACCGTACGCGACTTCGGCCGGATCCTGGAAGCGGATGATATCCCGCGTCAGCGTCATGCCCGCGATCCATGACCTCCCACGCTCCCCGAATCTCTGCGCGGCCGAAAACTCGATCACCTCGCGGTACTGCGGTACCAGGACCTGACTGAAGTCCTCGGTGCCATCCGTGGAGTAAGAGAAAAAGGTCGTAGCCTGACTGTAGCCCTGCCGAACAGAGTACCGGCCCGTCTCCCCGATGAAGGGATAGCGGACGTACTCCTCGAAGAACCGCCCCGGACGGTCCCGTCCATAGCGGATCCGCGCATCGGCTCGCCCAAAGAGACGAGGCGTCGCAAGGGCGACGGACTGCCTCTTCGTCTCTCGGCGCTGCCGGTGCTCGAATTCGGCGAAGACGCCCTGCCCCAGAAAGTTCTCCTCGGTTACCTCGAACGTCTCGATGTTCAGATTCGCATCGTACGTGATCCCCATGTCGACCTTGGTCGACCACTCGTCCTGGGTCTCGACGAGCACAGCCTTCCCCCCGAGGCCGTCCTCCTCCGCCGTGATCCGCGCGCCGGCGAGGAATCCGTATGCGTCGAGCAACCGCACCGACTCGTCGACCAGGAAGTCGTCGAAGCAGTCACCCTCCTCGAAGAGAAGCTCCCGGCGGATGAAGGAGGGTGCCGTGCGCACGTGCAGGGCGTTGAGCGCCCGGTAGCTCCACGCGAGTGCGTCCACATCGGTCGATTCGGGGTCGAACACCGACCTCCGGTCGAGCTCGATCGAGGAAACGATACCGTCGGGGCACAGCTGGCCTGTGCGTGAGACCGACAACCCGACGCCCGTATCCTGGGCGGCTGCCGACACCGCCAACCCGAAGAGCATGCACGCCGAGACACCGGTCCCGGCGCAGGTCACCGAGACTCGTCGTCGAGCAGGATCAGCAAGTGGTGCGGCGGGTGCTATGGGTCCTCCGGTAGGCTTGTGTGGCCAGCCGAGCCACAAATACGGGTCGTGCAAGTAAACGCCCGACGACTGGAACGTCACCGCCAGGTATCAGGCAGCGGGCCGGTAGCAGGGAACGGGGGTGCCGTGGCTTCGATCAATTGGATACAGTACCGAGCCCGCCGAGTTCGGTTCGGTACGTCATCCCGCCCACGCTCATGTCCCTCGTAATAACAGCTCTGTACGGCTTTGCCGCGCTGTTCGGGGCCGTGTTCGGCCTCATCGAGCTGCGGATGCTCCGACGCTTCCTCCAGCATCGAACGACGATTCGGAGCTCCTGGCGAGCCGAAGGCGAGGCACCTCCCGCACGCCCCGAAGGTGCGCCAACGCCGTCCGTCACGATCCAGCTGCCGCTCTTCAACGAGCGAACATCGGCGGATCGCATCATTCGGGCCGCTGCCGACCAGGACTATCCGCGGGACCGTTTCGACATCCAGGTGCTCGACGATTCGACCGACGAGACTACTGCAATCGCGCAGCGGCTTGTCGACGAGATCCGCGCGGAAGGCGTTCGAATCGAACTCATCCATCGGGATCACCGGAAAGGGTACAAGGCTGGCGCCCTGGCCGAGGGACTGACTCGTTCGGAGGCGGACTTCGTCGCCGTCTTCGATGCCGACTTCGCTCCGGAGCCGCACTTCCTCCAGCGGCTGCTGCTCGAGGACTTCGCCTTCGACGACCCATCGGTGGCGTTCGTGCAGGCTCGGTGGGCCTGGGGCTCCGACATCGACCACGGATGGCTCCCCGCCACGCTCGCCCTTCTCCTGGACCGACACTTCCGCGTACAAAAGCCGGTACGGGCCTTTCTCGGCAACGTGACCACCTTCAACGGCTCGGGTGGCATCTGGCGCCGACGTGCGATCGAGGTCGCGGGTGGCTGGACCTCCGACACGCTCACCGAAGACCTGGATCTGAGCTACCGCTGCGCGCTCGCCGGCATGCGGGGTCACTACCTCCCGGATGTGAGAGTGCTCAACGAGCTGCCCGGTCACATGCGAGCGTTCAAACTGCAACAGCGTCGCTGGGCCAAGGGAAGCGCCCAGTGCCTGAGAAAGCTGACGAGTCGGGTCATGCGTGCCGGTGACCTCGTGGAGAGCAAGTGGGACGAAGCATTCATGCTGGCCGGCTACGCCATCCACCCGGTGCTCCTTCTCAGCCTGGTCCTGTGGCCCTGGGCGGTCCTGTACGTGGACCGGCGGCTCTTCTGGGTACTCCAGGGCCTCATGTCGCTCAGCATCGCCGCAGCGGCCCTGAGCCTCTTCATCACGATTCGGGAACGGGACGATCGCCTAGGCTTTTCCTCGATCCGTGAGGTCGTCGCCGGGCTGTGCGTAGGGACCGGGCTCATGGTCAACAACACGGTCGGGCAGCTGCAGGGACTCTTCGTCAGCGGGGGTGAGTTCGTCCGCACGCCCAAGCTCACCCACGTGCACGAGGATGAGACACTGGGAGCGCTCGGGGCCGATCGCGCGTACGTAAGCCCGCTCCATTGGACGTTCTTCCTCGAGATCGCCGTCATGCTCTACTCGGTCGCCGGGGCGGCGATGCTCGTGAGCGCGGGCCAGGGTTTCTGGTCCGTCGCCATGGTGTTCTGGGCCGCCTGCATGGGTTTGACGATCCAGCAGCAGCTGGTGACGAGAACCGCCTGATTCGAGGCTTCGCTTCGTGACTCGCTCC
>JBDGVS010000185.1:0-5602 GCA_039585535.1 Gemmatimonadota bacterium
GACGCCCTCACCTCCAGGAAGACCGTCTCTACCCCCCTGCCCCGCGCGACCTCCAATACGTGCGCGAGGAGTCGGAAGCCGAGCCCTCCACCCCTTCGAGCCGGAGTAATCGCAATGTTCGCCAACTCACCCTGATCGAGGATGCACCAAAGCACTGCGTAGCCGACGATGGCGTCCTGGGCATCCGCCATCACGATCAACTCGACGCCGTCCCTTTCGAGCAACCCGATGAACGTCTCCGCCTGCCACGGGGTGGTGAACGCCTCACGTTCGATCTCCACCACCGCCTCGACATCCCCGACGCGAAGCGCTCGGATCCGGAGGCCGTCCGCCGTCAGACCCTCCACAGTCGCTCGGCACTCGAGGCTCGCACGTAGCTCGGCTCCCACGCACCAAGGTCTTCGACGGGGTCGACCGACACCCGCGCCACGAATTCGACGAGACCGTCCGCCAACGTCCGGTGCGCCTCGGCCTCGGCAACAGGGAAGCCCGCACCCTCGATGACGGCGCGGTGCTTCACCGCAGCATCGCCCACAAAGACGGCCCCCGCTGGCACATCCCCTGCCAGGATATCGCGAAGCTCTCCCGCATGAGGCGCCACGAACTGTTCAGTATGGTCCGATCCGACACCCCAGCACGCGCCATAAACGCGCTCCGCTCGAGCATCGAAGATCGCGTACCGCACGGAACCCGATTCGAGTGAGAACGCGGCGGCCGCGAGGCTCGAGACCGCGCAGACCGGAAGACCGAGCGCATGGCCGAGGCCCTTGGCAGTAGCCGCCGCCACCCGAACCCCGGTGAAGGATCCGGGGCCCTCCCCCACCAGGACGCAGGTGATCTCTTCACGATCGACGCCCGCATCCTCGAGCACCTCCTGGATCGTCGGTATCAGCATCGCGGCGTGCGACGTCTGCCCCATCATCACCGCTCGAGCCAGAACCTCTGGACCGAGAGCGACCGCAACGGCTCCAATCGGTCCCGACGTGTCGAAGGCCAGAAACATCGATTCGGGCTCAGGCACGTGACGACACCGACATGGGAAACGACGGAAGCTCCGGCGGACGACCCACCCGGTGCACCTGGATCTCCCGCAGGAGTGGTGCATCGTCCGCCACGGAGAGGTCGATCAGCCAATGATCCTGCGGCATGAGATCCGCCGCCCGTTCGGGCCATTCTACCAGGACGATCTCCCCCTCGGCTCCGAGTTGAGACCAACCGAGTTCCCAGAGCTCATCGGGGCTATCGAGTCGGTACAGATCGAGGTGCACGACCTCTCCACCCGACTCGATCGTGTATCGGAGCAGAATATTGTACGAAGGCGACGGCATGGTCTCGGTGACCCCTGCGCCTTCCCCGATCGCCCGAGCCAGCACGGACTTCCCCGCCCCGAGTGATCCACGCAGGGCGATTACGACCGGCGCTTCGACCGACTGGCCGATGCGCCGGCCCCAACGCTGAAGCTCGTGTTCGTCCAGTCTCACGGCGTCGATCGCGATAGGGAGTGGGCGGGTCCGGAGGCGCCGAAAATATAACCCGCCCGCTGAAGTCCAAATGGCCTGCGGCTCGACCTCTTCAGATCCCGCCTGTGCGGTAGAGCCCTTCCCTCTCGATGATCTTCCCGACCTCGTCGGGCACGAATCCATTCAGCGGGAGTCCTGCGGCCGCCCTCGCTCGAACCGTGGTCGAGGAGACATCGACACGGTGAACCGGCACACCGACGATCGGCTTCTGTCCCGCGTCCGTTGATATCCGTGGCGCGGAGGAAGCGGGGACGGCCTCAAACTCGACGGCTTCGACCGGCATTCCGTCGCGGTCCATCACCGCGAGCGTCGCCAGCTCTCGCACACGCTCCGGATCACGCCAGGCGTCGAACGCTCGATACTGGTCTACGCCGATGATCAGATAGAGCTGGGCGTCGGGATGTCGCCGCCGTAAATCTTCCAGCGTGTCGACCGTGTACGAGGGGGGCGCCCTCCGGACTTCCGAGTCGTCGACTCGAAAGCGGTCATCGGCGCCAGCGATCGCTCGGACCATCTCCAGCCGAAGCTCGGTGGAGGTCAGAGGCTGGTCCGGCTTGTGCGGCGAACGTGCGGCCGGCAGCCACAACACCCGGTCGAGGTCGAGGGTGTCGGCGACGTCCCGTGCCGCGGAGACGTGACCCACGTGAGGCGGATCGAACGTTCCGCCGAAGATGCCAATGCGCAGGGGGGACACCGCTAGGGCGTCAGCGTCCCTCTTCACTGACGCGGATCTCAGCGGCGGCCTCGGACTCCGGATATTCGAGCAGGAGGCGATCACGCGCTTCTTCCGCCAGGTCCTCGTACCCGATCCTCTGATTGGCGTTGTACACCCCGAGGAGCGCAAACGGCGCCCACTCGGACTCCGGATAGAGGTTGATCACGAACTCGTAGTACTTGATCGCGGAGTCGTACATCCGGCGGCGGAAGTAGAAGTCCGCATTGATGTACTCCTTTTCGGCAAGAGTCAGACGCAGCTCATTGGAAATGAGCGCCGCCTGTGCTGCCTGTTCACGCCCGGCAAAGTCGACGACCACGTTTCGGCAGGCGCTCATCGCTTCTTGCGTGTAGCCCTGATCTCGCTGCGCCTTCGGTGTGAGCTCCGAGAGGGAGCGGCAAATTCCGAGCGAGGCATCGGCTGAGCCCTCGTGACCGGCGTATCGGTCGAGGAAGCGTCCGTACTCGGCCCGCGCCGTGAGGAAGTCACCCCGGTCGTAGTACACGTCGCCGAGCATGAGTCGTGCTTCCGGGATCCGATCCCAATCGCCGTGTCCGACCAGAAGGCGGTCGAGTGCATCGACCGCGTTGCCGTGATTCCCTTCGCTGAATTCCGTCGTCGCGATCTGAAAAAGCTCATTCGGCTCGATCCCCTGATACTTGGACGAACCGCCACCGCACGCGGCCAGGCCGGCGGTGGAGGCGATCACAAGGGAGGAGCGGAGGCGGGGCGCGAATCTGAGCATCAGGGTCCGTACACTGCGACTGTTGTTCGTGTTTCCCGGGCGGGTCGAACTCCCCGTCACGGCATCAGCGAAACAAGTTAACGACAACGACCATCGCGTAGGTGCTCGAGCCCACGCCCAAAGCGGATCTCGTCGAAACGGTCCTGCGCGCGATCAATGAGAGAGCCCGCCTGGTCGGCGTACCGGACCTGAGCGTACGCGGTCATCGCGCCCTCACAGTCCCCCATCTCCGCCAGAATCTCACCCTTCTCGAACCACGCCTGCGCCTGAATATTACGCGGCTCACCCACGGCCACGGTCCGCTCCACGAGCCGCAGTGCCTCACCGAGGCGCTCCTCGGGATCGGTACCCGGGGCCGCCGACCGATCGCGAATCTCCCGGGCCGTGTTGAACGCGCATGTGCCGATGTACCAGTCGACTTCACCCCGCTCCCAGGGACGCACCATCTCACGGAAGCGTTCGAAGAAGAGAAGCGCGTTTCTGCAGTCGCCGATTTCGTCATAGGCCACGCCTACTTCGAAGACGATCTCCGGCGCGGAATCTCCGCTCGCATCCGCCATCGCGCGCTCATAGAAAGGAAGCGCACGTCCATACTGACCATTGGTGAAGTAGTGCCGAGCCAGGGGGAGCGACATGTCGCCGACCCCGAGGCCGGGACGAAGCTCGAGTGCTGTCTCGACAGCCGTGGCCATCGCGAACCGATCATTGTTCTCCTGCGCGCCGCGCGCGAGTCCCATGAGATCGGAGACCGCCTGATCGATGAGGCTCGGGTCGCGTGCCGCCGCATCGACGTAGTACGCGCCCGCATCGTCGACACGATTCATGAGCGTGTACGTGTGCGCGACACGCGCCGTCACGGCCGGGTCGTCCGCGCCCTGCCGGATCGCAAGACGATACTCTGCGAGCGCCTCGTCGAAGTTGTTCTCCGCGAACGCCTGGTCACCACGTTGTACCGCGGTCACCTCGGTGTCGCGTGCCGAGCACGCGGCAACGGCCGCGCACAGCACCAGAACGGATATCAGACGTCTCGCACTCATCACCTGCTCACTCAGCAAGGATCGGACCGTTCGATCGGCCCGGCCGACTCACGCCGACCCGCCCTCGCCATCCAGGGACATCTCCACCGATGCCAGATACGCCCGAGCGCGCATGTCGCGCGGGTCGTCCTCCAGGCATCGTTTCCACTCCGAGACGGCACGCTCGTCATCACCGAGCCGATGCAGGACGACGCCCAGACGAACCCGCGCGCCCACGAACGAGGGGCGAGACTCGAGAATGAGCACGAGTTCGTCCTTCGCCTGCTCCAGCTCACCGAGCTCGATGAGCGTCTCTGCGAACTTGCTTCGGATGTCCATGAAGCGCGGCCGGATCTCGAGCGCCGCCCGGTAGTGTCCGATGGCCTCCGAAGGGTGGTTCGCGACGAGGTACAGATCACCCAGTTGGGCGTGGGTCACCGCAATGCGGTTGCCTACCTCCGACGGGAAGACCGGTGAGTCTCGAGTATCGAGCTCGCCCGCCAGGCTGAACGCGGACTGCGCCTCCTCGTGTCGACCGAGATCATTGAGGATGATCCCGCGATTGAGGTGCGCCTCGGCATACGACGAATTGTACTCGAGCGCCTTTTCAAAGTGGGTCAGCGATTCTTCGAGCCGACCGAGCATCGCCAGGCACAGTCCCGCCTTATTCTGGACATCTGCGAACTGCGGGAAATTCTCGAGGACGCCCTGGAAGGTCTCGAGGGCTGATTCGAAGTCGTCACGCTCCCAGGCGCTGACGCCTCGGGCCACGATCTGACGTGCGTGTTTCTGATCGTTTTCCATGACCGAAAGCTTGGCGGATGGAGGGGTGCGGGTAAAGGGGCCGGCGAGCGCGCGGCGAGCCTACCGGACGATCCCGAGGTCCCGCAGCCGCACCATCAGCTCAGCGATCACATCATCGATGTCTCGCCCCACCGTCTCGAGACGAATCTCCGGACTGTCCGGAGCCTCGTACGGACTGCTGATGCCGGTCATGTGCGCGATCTCACCCTTCCGCGCCCGAGCGTAGAGTCCTTTCACGTCGCGTCGCTCACACTCCTCGAGCGGCGTATCGACGAACACCTCCACGAAGCGACCCTCCGGCAGTAAGCCACGAGCCCGTTCCCGATCCTCGCGGAAGGGCGACACGAAGGTGCAGAGGACCAGCGAGCCCGAGCGGAAGAAGAGCGCGGACAGCTCTCCGATCCGTCGAATGTTCTCCGTGCGGTCTTCCGGAGCGAAGCCGAGGTCACCGTTGATCCCGTGTCGAACCTGATCGCCGTCGAGGAGCATCGTCTGGACCCCGGCGTCGAAGAGCCTGCGCTCGAGTCCGCGTGCGATCGAACTCTTTCCGGACCCCGACAGGCCGGTGAACCACACCACCGCAGCTTTGTGTCCGGTCCGTGCCTCGCGCGCTGGGAGGTCGATGTTCCACGTCTCCCATACCACATCGGGAGAGACCGGACGGAGCTCCTCCTCGGACGGAGCCTCCGGAAGATCCTCGACCGTCTTGACCGCTCCACGGATCATGCCGGCAGCGACCGTGATGTTCGTGTGGGGATCGACCAGCACGAACGAGCCTGTCTCCCGATTCAGCTGGTATCGA
>JBDGVS010000186.1:0-5597 GCA_039585535.1 Gemmatimonadota bacterium
TCGACCAACGACCGGTACAACCCACCCAGCCTCTCGACCACGTTGCCCACATCGATCTCCTTCGACACCCGTGCCCCGTGCTCACGTACCTCCGCCCGGGCGTCACCGTCGCCTGCAAGCCGCACGAGATCGCCCGCGAAGCGCTCCGGGTGACCGGAGACCATGGGGAGGCTCTCTCCGACCTCCTCGGACCAGCCGCCGACTCCCGCCTGCATCTTCACCGTCGGGAGGCCCGCGGCAATCGCGAGGAGCGCGGCGCGCGACCACGACGCCCAAGGGGTCGCGTCGATCGCCACATCGGCGGCAGCCCAGATGGGACCGGCCTCCGTTCCCCGACCCAGGAACACCACAGAGTCTTCCAGCTGGAGCTCCTCCGCCTTCCACCGTGTGGAGCCCTCGTACCGTCCGGACCCGACGATGAAGATGCGGAGATCCGGGTTCTCGACACGTGCCAGTGACAGCCCCGTCAGGATACGGTCCATCCCCGCCCCCGAGTCGAAGTTCGAGATGAGCACGAAGGCCATCTGACCCTCCTCGATCCCCATCAAGCGGCGAGCACCCTCACGAGTGGTCCGGCGGACTCGATCCATGACGGCACTCACGTCGACCGAGGTTGGAAGCACTTCTACATGGCCCTCCGTCGCGCCGTACGCGCGCACAGCCAGCCCACGGCTCCCTTCGTTCGGCACGACAAAGCGCGTCGCGACACGGCCTCTGGCACGCCTCTCCAGATGCCTCAGGAGTCGTCCGCGCAGATCCTTCTCGTGGTTCGGGGGCCGTGTGACGCTACGAACCACCGCCACATCCCGTGGCGCGGCCAGCTGCGCCACAGCTCCACCCCAGGAGCCGACGCCGTGCACGAGGTCGACACCAGTCTTACGAATGAGCGTGCGTACCTGCGAGACCGCTCGGACCGTTCCGATCGGCCCGACGAGCCCGAGCGAGTAGGTACGGACCTTCATCTCCTGAATCCGCTCTCGCAGCTCCTCGCGCCCGCCCAACGTGACCACTCGAGGGTCGAACTGGGCCCTCGAGAGTCGCCCCAGGATCGTCACGATCTCCTCGCCGAGATCGTTTGCGACGAGCGAGCCCATCACGTAGAGGACGCGGGGTCGGTTCATGGACGCTGGGAATCCAGGAGTGGGGGACCACCTAAGGTAAGCAGAAGAGCCCCTCGGAATCACTCCCGAGGGGCTCTCGCTCAATCGTCGTCACCGCAGCCCCTCAGGGCCGACCGACGTATCAGACCATCACCGGGTCAGACCCCGGCGACCTCCATCGGAGGCGCCTTGGTGATCTTGCCCGCCGAGATGCACCGGGTGCACACCCGCACCCGCCGGCGATCACCCTTGTTATCGATGATCTTCACCGTCTGCAGGTTCGGCAGCCAGCGGCGACGCGTCTTGTTGTGCGCGTGGCTGACGTTGTTCCCGGAAGCCGGGCCCTTGCCACACGTATAGCACACTCGAGCCATCTTTATCTGTTCCTGCCAAAAGTCGTCGTTGTAATAGACGAGGGCTCAGTCGCCCCCGCCGTCCCCCGGATCCGCCGCATCGGCAGTTCCCGTGACAGCAACATCGGTGGCGGCGACAAAATGCGTCGCACCGAACTCGCCCGTAAGCTTGTCATTCTCATCGATCGTGCCCTCGGCCAGCCACTCGTCGAGATAGCTGATCTCCATGACGAGAAACTCACCCGACACATCGACGATGTCACCCTGCTGAACCGTGATCCCCGTCGCACGCAGTTCTTCCGTGTACGCCACGAGGAACGGGTTGCCATTTTGCGTGGTGACCCAGAAACCGGCTGTGCCAAAGACGCTAGCCACTTCGTAGCCTACGCCGCGGATCACCTCACCCACGAAAGCGGTCGCGTCGGTACCCACCGCGGTAACCTCGCCGAGCTCGACGCCACCTTCCGGCACCGCCGCCTCTTCGACCACTTCCTCCACAACACGAGCCGCCATCTCGTCAGCAGCTTGACCTTTCAACCACCACATGAAGCCGCCGATCACAAGAAAGGCGAGGATCATGAGGGGCATCCCCATATCTACTGCACCGCGTCGAGAAGCGTTATCCGGCATGTCCTTCGTCCTGTCCTTTGAAGGGGATTCCTTGTCGAAGGCGGGCAACCTAACTGACCAACTCGATGAGCGACATCTCTGCCGCGTCACCTTTTCGATTGCCCAACTTGAGGACCCGGGTGTAGCCGCCGGGACGCTCCATGTAGCGGGGTGCGATGTCGTCGAAAAGCTTTCCGAGGACGTCACGGTCCTGAATCTTCATTGCCGCGAGCCGACGGGAATGAACGTCGCCACGACGCGCGAGGGTGATGAGGCGCTCCGCAAACGGCCGGAGCTCCTTCGCCTTCGCTGTCGTCGTCTCGATCCGCTCATGGAGGAAGAGTGACGTCGCGAGGTTGCGAAGCGTCGCCTTCTTGTGGCTGCGGGTCCGGGAGAGCTGTCTCCCCTTCTTGCGATGCCGCACGGTTCCCTACTCCTCGCCGCCTGCGGCGGCTTCAGCCTCATCTTCAACGAAGAAGAGGCGACCGTCGTCTCCTTGCTCGAGCTGCATCCCGAAGCGCAGGCTGTGCTCCTCGAGGAAGTCCGAGATCTCCTTAAGCGACTTCTTTCCGAAATTCTCTATCTGCAGCATCGCATCTTCCGATCGCTGCATGAGGTCACCCAGGGTCCGGATGCTCTCTTTTTGCAGCGAGTTCCGCGAACGGACGGAAAGCTCCGCGAGATCCTCGATCGGACGCTCGAAGAGATCCTGAAGACGCTCGGGAACCGGGGATGCCCCTGGTGGTGCGACCTCCGGAATCCCACCCACACCGAAGTACAGCATGTACTCGAGATGCTTACGGACGAGGTCGGCCGCGTAGGCGACCGCATCTTCCGGTTCGATGGATCCGTCGGTCTCGATGTGCAGCGTGAGACGATCAAAGTCGGTGCGCTGCCCTACCCGCGTCTCCTCAACCGAGAAGTTCGCACGACGGACCGGGTTGTAGATCGAATCGATCCGCACCAGGTCTACCGGCGCGCCCTTAGGGATCGGATGCGCATTAGCGAGAACGAAGCCGCGACCCTTGTTCACGTGGAACTCCACGTTGAGCACGCGATCCTCTTGCAGCGTGAACAGGTGGTGATCCGGATCCATGACCTCGGCACCGGCTGACGCCTGGATCATCGAAGCCGTGATCGGGCCCGCTTTGTCGATACGCATCTCGAGGACCGCTTCATCGACATCTTCGTCGAGCGTGACCACCAGAGACTTGAGGTTCTGGATAACCAGGTGGACGTCTTCAACAACGCCCTGAATGGTCTGATGCTCGTGAACCACGCCATCGATACGGAAGGCCCATACGGCCGACCCACGAAGCGAAGAGAGCAGCACGCGACGGACGGAGTTGCCGAGCGTGTGCCCGAAGCCGCGCTCGAGCGGCTCGATCACGAACTGAGCCGACCGTGCACCCTCTTGCGGGTCGACAATTTCGACACGCTCCGGGAGTACCAGTCCGGTCAGATCTAATTCCACAGTGTCCTCCTGATTGCATCCGTTGACGCCACCGCTCCGATTGGAGCGAAGCGTGGATTACTTCGAGTAGAGCTCCACGATCAACTGCTCCTGGATCGACGCATCCAGGTCGGTCCGCATCGGTGCACGCACCATGCGTCCTACCCGCTGCTTATCGTCCAGGGCGAGCCATTCCGGCAGCTTGGGGCGCGTACGCGCATCAAGAGCCGTTTCGATCGGGAGGATGTTCTTGGACTTCGCCTTGATCGAGATCTCGTCCCCTGGGGAGACGACGAAACTCGGCACATCGACGTATCGACCGTTCACCTCGACATGACGGTGACGGACGATCTGTCGCGCCTGGTTCCGGCTCTGAGCGAAGCCCATCCGAAAGACGATGTTGTCGAGACGCGACTCGAGTGCCACGAGGAGATTCTCACCCGTCACGCCCGGAATGTGGTTCGCGCGCTCGAAGAGGCTACGGAACTGCTTCTCACCGAGTCCGTAGGTCCTCTTCACCTTCTGCTTCTCACGAAGCTGGAGCGCATAGTCCGACTGCTTGCGACGACGAGCCTGAGCCGGGCCGTGCTGCCCCGGAGGATACTGACGTCGCTCAATCGGGCACTTTTCCGTGTAGCACTTCTGACCCTTGAGCATCAACTTCTGGCCTTCGCGGCGGCAGAGCTTGCAGACGGGTCCTGTATAACGAGCCATTTAGCTTACACCCTACGCTTCTTCGGCGGACGGCAGCCGTTGTGCGGCAGCGGTGTCACGTCGAGGATCGACTTGATGAAGAGGCCCGCCGATGCGAGCGCCTGAATCGCAGATTCACGGCCCGAACCCGGGCCCTGCACACGAACGTCGACGCGCTTCACACCCATACTGGCTGCTTCGCGACCGACCTGCTCACCCGCGACGGTGGCGGCAAAAGGCGTCGACTTCTTCGACCCCTTGAACCCGGCCTTACCGGCGCTGGCCCAGGCGATGGTGTCGCCTGAGGTGTCCGTGATTGTAATCATGGTGTTGTTGAAGGTCGCCTTGACGTGCGCAACGCAGTCGGCTTCGACGACTTTCTTGGCGCGTTTCGGGCTGGTATTTGGCTTGGCCACGTGGTAGAACCTCTTTGCCTTCGTTATTCCTGCGTTCGAATACTCGAAACCGGAGACGCGGGCCTGTCAGGCCTAGCTCCCCAGCACGAGCGACTTACTTCTTCGGCGGTGCCTTCTTGCCGGCGATCGCCCTGCGCTTGCCCTTGTGCGTGCGCGCATTCGTTTTCGTCCGCTGCCCCCGAACCGGGAGGCCGCGACGATGACGAAGGCCGCGGTAGCAACCGATATCCATGAGCCGCTTGATGTTCATGGATCGTTCGGTGCGCAGCGCGCCCTCGACCTTGTAATTGCCTTCGATCTGACGGCGGAGACGATTCACATCGTCGTCGTCGAGATCCTGAGTGCGTCGATTCGGATCCACACCACACGCGGCGATAATTTCTTTCGCGCGCGTCGGGCCGATGCCGAATATGTATGTCAGTGCGATCTCGATCCGCTTACCACGCGGGAGATCAACGCCAGCGATACGTGCCATGATCTACGTTACCCCTGACGCTGTTTGTGCTTGGGATTCCGCGAACAGATAATCCGGACCACACCCTTGCGGCGGACTACCTTACAATGTTCGCAGATCGGTTTTACGCTGCTTCGGACCTTCACTTTGCGTCTCCAAATCCGTTTGTAGCAGAGCTTGGGAGTATAACCAAGACTGAAAACCTCCTCAAGCCGTCCCTGGGGCGGGATTCACCGCCTCCACGGGAAGGGCTGCGGAGGTAAGAATGCGGGGGCCATCTTTGGTGATCCCCACGGTGTGTTCGAAGTGTGCTGAGAGCGAGCGATCGGCCGTGATGACCGTCCATCCGTCCTCGAGCGTCTTGATGCGGGCCGTCCCTGCAGACAGCATCGGCTCGATCGCGAGCACCATGCCCTCACGGAGCAGCGGCCCATGACCGGCCCGACCGATGTTGGGTACCTGCGGCTCCTCGTGGAGCTCACGACCAACGCCGTGTCCGACCAACTCTCTTATGATGCC
>JBDGVS010000187.1:0-5581 GCA_039585535.1 Gemmatimonadota bacterium
CGCTGAGGGCAACGACGAGCGTATCGGGTGACTCCACCAGCGTGACAACACCGGTCGACACGGAGCGCTTCGGTGTCAGCTGTCCTCCTCGGGGTGGTCGGCCAATGCGGCCCGTTGGTCAGGAGCCCCGACCTCGAAGCCAGGACACCGTATCATGGGAACAGGAGGGTAGCGGCGGAAGCGGTCGTCCGTGAGCGACCGTTCACACAGGTAGAAGCGTGAGCCCCGTCGGTTGCCTGTGACACGATGATGAGTACACACGCTACACAGACCCACTCGGGGGTCGAGCGAAGGTTGGGCTTCCTCCGTCACGATGCGTGCGCCTCACGGATTCCGATGAAGCCGACCTGCCGCTGCGCGTGTCCCGCTCGGTGAGAGAAGAGGTTGCTGTCGGTGCACCGCGTACAGTGGCCCGAAACAGAGATCCGCTCCCGAGCGACCCCGGCCGCCCTGGCACGAAGCGCCAATATGGACCGGACATCGATGGGTTCGTTCGACGAGGGTACCTCCTGCCCGAGTGCCTCGAACACCTCCGGTCCGACCTCGTAGCACTGCCCGCAGATCGCCGGACCGAGATGGACGTGTACATCCGAGGACGCCGTCCCAAAGGCATCGTGCAGTGTGTCGAGGGCTCCCTCGAGGATCCTGGCCGCGACTCCGCGCCATCCGGCGTGAAGGGCGCCAACCACTCTTCGTCCAGGGTCGACGAGAAAAACAGGCACACAGTCGGCGGTTGTGACCCCGAGCAGAACCCCGGGTACTTCGGTCACGTGTCCGTCCGCCGGGTCGAGCAGAAGCGGGCGCGGCGATACCGTATCCCGAGGCGGGCTTTCGGGGCGGGCGTCACCTTGTCCAAGAATCTCTCTCGATGCGACGTGGATCTTCGAGCCGTGTACTTGCCGAGCATGCACCGCCGCAGGAAAGGCCGCCCCCTCCGCCAGCTCCCGCCAGTTCGCCCGCACCTGATCCTCTCCGCTTCCACCGCTGAAGAGTCCGAGATCGAAACGTCCGTCGGGCCCCCGGGTCGTCGTACCCTGAACGAGCCAGGGAAACGCCCGTGACCACCCCTCGTGCACGAGCATCGGAGGCCGGGATTGGACCTCCTCGAGCACGCGATCTGCCTCGAAAATGTCGGGCTTCGGAGGATTCACAGCGCAGGGAGAGGGATGGGTCGGAAACCGAGTCGTCGAGCAAGGAGGCTACCCTGGTCATCGGAGATCGTGCGGCAGTGCTCACCGAGCCCCGAAAACCCTCCAACGCCCATGGAAAAAGCGGTAGGTTATCGATCTACAATGAGGATACAGCTTCCTCCCCCCATCTGGGCAATCGGACCGTGACGGACGACACCCTTTTCGACAGCCAGAACGCCGCCTACGCCCAGGCGATGTTCGAGGAATATGCCCGCAACCCCGACGCGGTGTCTTCGGAGTGGCGGAGACTCTTCGACGACGGAGCCACCGTCGCGATCGCGGAAGGGCTCCTCGTTCCAGATCAGATGAACCCGGGGCGGCCACCAGCCGCCAACGGTGCCAGCGCTCCGGCGGAGGTCGCACCCCCGCCCGCTGCACCCCCGGTCGCAGCGACCCCGGCGATGCCCGAGAGCCCGCCGGTGCCTGCTCCCGAGACGGCCGCAGCAGCGACCCCGGCTCCGGCCGAGGGTATGGTCGCCACCGACGCTCAACGCCTCACCAAATTGCTGCCGGCAGTCTCACGAGCCACTGCCCTCGCGCAGGCCTTTCGTGAGCACGGGCACCGGCTCGCCCAGATCGACCCACTCGGCAGCGAGCCCATGGGTCACCCACAGCTCTCGCCTGCCTTCTACGGAACATCGACAGAGGAACTCAGCCAGCTGCCGGCCTCGCTCGTCCTCGGTGAAGACGGAGCAGAGGGTCAGTCGGTGGCCGATGCGCTCGAGACGATGGCCGCGATCTACTCCGGCTCGATCGGCTACGAGTTCGAGCACCTCGACGATCACGTGAAGGTCAATTGGCTCTGGGATCATGTGGAGGACGGACGCCACCTCCCGGAGATGCCCGCTGCGGATCGACGTTCCCTTCTTCAGCGGATCAGCGAGACGGAAGGGCTCGAGCAGTTCCTTCACCGGACATACCTCGGCCAAAAGCGGTTCTCGCTCGAAGGCAACGACGCGCTCGTTCCGATGCTCGACCTCGTGATCGAGGAAGCCGGTCGTGCAGGCGGACAGGATGTCGTGCTCGGCATGGCACACAGAGGGCGCCTCAATGTGCTCACGCACACGGTAGGCGTGTCGTACGGGGAGCTGCTCGCAGAGTTCGAAGGCCCGTCGTTCAAGGGTGGTCAGCTCGACATCGCCGGCACCGGAGATGTGAAGTACCATCACGGCGCACGCACGACCCGTGACATTGACGGAGCCGGCACGGTCCGCGTCACGCTGGCACCGAACCCGAGCCATCTGGAGTTCGTGAACCCGGTGGTCGTCGGGATGGCTCGTGCCAAGCAGTTCTCCAACCTGGCCAAGGGTGCCGAACCCAGCCCCGACACGGCGGTTCCCGTTCTGATGCACGGCGACGCGGCGTTTGCAGCGGAAGGTGTCGTAGCCGAGACGCTGAACATGGCTCGTCTGAAGGGCTACGACGTCGGCGGCACGATCCACATCATCGTGAACAACCAGGTCGGATTCACGACCGACCCCGGGGACGGGCGCTCCACCTACTACTCGTCCGATCTCGCGAAGGGCTATGGCATCCCGATCGTCCACGTGAACGCGGACGACCCTGAGGCGTGCCTCGGCGCGGTCCGACTCGCGATGGCGTACCGCCGGGAGTTCCACGACGACTTCGTGATCGATCTCGTCGGCTACCGGCGCCACGGTCACAACGAGGGTGACGAACCGGCCTACACACAGCCGGTGAAGTACCGTGCCATCGCTGCGCACCCCACGGTCCAGGAGATCTATTCGAATCGACTGATCGAAGAGGGTGTCGTCACGGACGAGCAGGTCGCCACAATGCGCTCGGAGATCACGGACATGCTGCGCGATGTCCAGGACCACGTCCGAGAGTACGAGCCCGTCGAGGACGATGCTCCCGACGAGGAGCGAGAGATCCCCGTGGTACCCGAGACGACCGGGGTCCCACTCGAGACCCTCGAGCAGATCAACAACGCGACCTTCGAACTGCCGGAAGGCTTCACGCCGCACCCGAAGCTCTGGCGTCAACTCGGTCGTCGCGCGACCGACTTCGGTCCAAACCGAGCCATCGACTGGGGTCACGCGGAGACCCTCGCGTATGGGAGTCTCCTCAAGGAGGGAATTCCCGTCCGACTTACGGGACAGGACGCGCAGCGCGGAACCTTCAGTCATCGGCACGCCATGCTGCACGACTCCGAGAGTGGCGCCGAGTTCGCCCCGCTGGACACGTTGTCGGATGCGCGTTTCGAGGTTCACAACTCTCCGCTCACGGAAACGGCGGTGATCGGCTTCGAGTACGGCTACTCGGTGTCATCCGAGGACGACGCGGTGCTCTGGGAGGCTCAGTTCGGCGACTTCGTGAACGTCGCCCAGGTCATGATCGACCAGTTCCTCTCGTCCGGTCACACGAAGTGGGGCCAGTATTCGCGACTGACCCTCCTGCTGCCGCATGGATACGAAGGACAGGGTCCGGAGCACTCGAGTGCTCGCCTCGAGCGCTTCCTGCAGCTGTGCGCCGAGGGCAACATGCGCGTCACCTACCCGACGACGCCGGCTCAGTACTTCCACATGCTTCGCCGTCAGGCGATCCGCCGCCCGGAGCGGCCCATGATCGTGATGACACCGAAGAGCCTGCTTCGTTTGCCCCAGGCCACGTCGACGATCGGTGAGCTCACGGAGGGCGGCTTCCGACACGTCCTGGAAGACCCGACGGTCGAGGATCCGTCGAAGGTCCGCCGGCTCGTGCTCTGCACCGGAAAGATCTACTACGACATCCAGGGCCACGCCCGTCGTGCTGAGCGCGACGATGTGGCCGTCGGCCGACTCGAACTCCTGTACCCCTTTCCCGGGGCGGCGCTCACCGAACTCATCGAGCTCTACCCGAACCTCGCCGAGGTGGTCTGGGCACAGGAGGAGCCGCGCAACATGGGGGCGCTGACCTTCGTCGGGCCCCGGCTCCGCGCTGTTGTTCCACGCAAGGTTCCACTCGCACACGCCTCCCGTCCGGAGCGGGCAAGCCCTGCGGAAGGGAAGGCCAAGGTGCACGCCGAGCACCAGGACGAGATCATTCTCGAGGCGCTCGGAATCGAGGCGCAGTAGGCAGCCGATATGCACCTTCCCTTCGAGCTGGATCGCCCTCTGGTCTTCTTCGATCTCGAGACGACAGGGCTCGACTTGAAGCAGGACCGCATTATCGAGTTGGCGTTCATCAAATGGACGCCGCACGGAGACATCCTGGAGCGCGAGCGCCGTTTCAATCCGGGTATTCCGATTCCGCCCGAGTCGACCGCGGTGCACGGCATCACGGATGCTGACGTCGCGGACGAGTTGGAGTTCTGCCGAACCGCCCGCTCCCTCGCAGACGCGTTCGAGGGGTGTGACCTGGCCGGCTTCAACGTCCGCCGTTTCGACATCCCCATGCTGGTGCACGAGTTCGCACGCTGCGACGTCGACTTCCCTCTGGAAGGGCGTCGCGTGGTCGACATGCAGAACATCTTCCACCGTGAAGAGCGCCGGGATCTGTCCGCTGCCGCAGAGTTCTACCTGGGTCGCGAACACGAAGAGGCTCATACCGCCCTCGGCGACATCCGCACGTCGGCAGGAGTACTCGGTGCACAGATCGCGCGCTACCCGGACCTCCCTCGGGATCTAGACGGCTTGCACGCCTACTGTGAAGAGTACTCTCCGACCCGCACCGAACTGGACCGCTGGTTCAGCCCGGAGGAAGACGGCCGTGTCTTCAGAAGGGGCAAGCATCGCGGGACGCCCCTGGCGGAAGTCGTGCGCGAGGCCCCCGACTATCTCCAGTGGATGCTCGGCCTGAAGGATATGGACGAGAGCGTGCTCGAGGTCGTGCGGGCCGCACTCGGAGTTACGCCGAAGCCAGAGGCGGAAGGCGCCACACCGGACTGAGCAGCCCACACGGCGTCTCACCTTTTCTCGCAGTACGTCAGGAGCGTCACCCGATGAAGGGATCGATCCGCGCCGGAGCTTTGGCCGCAGGTAACCTCGCGGCCCTGCTCGCTCTCGCCCTGCCGACGAACGTCGCCGCCCAGGCTTCGATAACCACGCAGGACATGGCGTCGATGCACCCGCGCGCGATTGGCCCGGCAGTGACCGGCGGGCGTATTCACGACGTCGAGGCGCTCCCCGACGACCCGTCGACGATCTTCGTGGGCACCGCATCGGGCGGACTCTGGAAGAGCACGAACCGGGGTCAGACGTGGGTGAACGCCTTCGCCGATATGCCGGTGAGCACCTTCGGCGACATCGCCATCTCGCGATCCAACCCGAACGTGATGTACGCCGGGACGGGAGAGCAGCAGAATCGTCAGTCCTCTTCGTACGGCAACGGCGTGTACCGGTCGGACGACGGTGGCGACACGTGGCGACACCTCGGACTCGAAGAGACGC
>JBDGVS010000188.1:0-5581 GCA_039585535.1 Gemmatimonadota bacterium
TTCCTTCGACGCCCGCATTCAACGCGATCTGGCGAATCGGGTGCTCGAGCGCCCGGTAGAGAATCTGGACACCGATCTGCTCGTCCTCACGGTCGAGCTTCAGGCCCTCCAGCTTGGCCTGCGCCCGGAGCAGTGCAACACCACCACCCGGAACGATGCCCTCTTCGACCGCCGCACGCGTGGCATGCAGAGCATCCTCGACGAGAGCCTTCTTCTCTTTCATCTCGGTCTCGGTCGCGGCACCGACGTTGATGACCGCAACACCACCGGCGAGCTTCGCGAGCCGCTCCTGCAGCTTCTCGCGGTCGTAGTCCGACGTACTCTTGTCGATAGCCACGCGGATCTCTTCGATCCGGCCCTTGATGAGGTCGCCCTCACCAGCGCCATCGATGATCGTCGTGTTGTCCTTGTCGATCACGATGCGCTTCGCCGAACCGAGGTCCGACGCGACGGCGTTCTCGAGCTTGAAGCCAACTTCTTCCGAGATCACCTGGCCGCCTGTCAGGACAGCGATGTCCTGCAGCATGGCCTTACGGCGATCACCGAAGCCCGGCGCCTTCACGGCCGCGACCTTCAGCGTACCACGGAGCTTGTTGACCACGAGCGTGGCGAGCGCCTCGCCCTCGATGTCTTCCGCAACGATCAGAAGCGGACGACCGGTCTGCGCGACCTTCTCGAGGATCGGCAGGAGGTCCTTCATCGAGCCGATCTTCTTGTCGTGGATGAGGATGGCTGCATCCTCGAGGACCGTTTCCATCCGCTCCGGATCCGTCACGAAGTACGGGGAGAGATAGCCGCGGTCGAACTGCATGCCGTCGACGGTGTCGAGGGTCGTCTCGAGGCCACGGGCCTCTTCCACCGTAATGACGCCGTCTTTACCGACCTTCTCCATCGCGTCGGAAATCAGCTCGCCAATCTCGTGATTGTTGTTCGCCGAGATTGCGCCGACCTGCGCGATGTGCTTCTTGTCCTTGGTCTCGACGGAGAGCTTGCGCAGCTCGTCGATAACCATCTCCACGCCCTTGTCGATACCGCGGCGGATACCCATCGGGTTCGTGCCGGCGGTGACGTTCTTCAGGCCTTCGCCGAAGATCGCCTGGGCGAGGACCGTCGCGGTGGTCGTACCGTCACCGGCGACGTCCGAGGTCTTGGTTGCGACCTCTTTGACCATCTGGGCTCCCATGTTCTCCACGGGATCCTCCAGCTCGATCTCCTTGGCGACCGAAACACCATCTTTGGTCACCGTGGGGGAGCCGAACTTCCGATCCAGGACCACATTCCGCCCTTTAGGGCCGAGGGTCACCTTCACGGCCTTCGCGAGCTTGTCGACGCCGATCTTGAGACGCGCGCGCGCCTCGACGTCGAACCCGAGCTCTTTAGCTGCCATGATTCGTTATCTCCGTTCGATTCGTGTGCGCTTTACGGGACGATCGCGAGGATGTCGGACTCACGAAGGATCAGGTATTCCTGTCCATCGAGAGTGACATCCGTGCCGCTGTACTTGCCATAGAGAACCTTGTCGCCAACGGACACGTCCATCTCGAGACGCGTACCTTCGTCCGACAACTTCCCCGGGCCTACCGCAACGATCTCACCCTGGGACGGCTTTTCCTTCGCCGTGTCCGGGATATAAAGACCACCGCGCATCTGCTCGCCTTCATCAAGCGGCATAACCACAACGCGGTCAGCGAGCGGCTTGACCTTCTCTGCACCCATCGGTCTTCCTCCAGCGGGTAGAGCCAACACAATGATGTGAAATCCGTTTTAGCACTCGTGCGTCATGAGTGCTAACGAGCGTGAAATCTCACGTGTCCGAGGGAGAAGTCAAGCGGGGCTGTCCCGTAACTACGGGGCTTTCGGCGGTCCGGCCGGCTCAGCCGTCACTCGACGTGAGCGCTTCCATCCGTGCCACGCCCTCTAGACCGACGATGGCATGCACCACCTCATCGGCGAGGGCCGGATCGAACCAATGACCTAGCTCGGAAAGCGTCGTGAACGATGCTCGTGCCTCCGAATAGGCCCGCTCGAGTACCGCGCGAGCAGAGTGAGCAAACGTCGCCTCCACCACACCGACCGGGACGGGGGACCCATCCCAGAGAGGTGCAAGGGCCACCTTCTCTTCCAGTGTCCCGGCGTGGTGGATCTGCGAGACCAGCAGGTTGTGCGACCGACGGCCCACGTCGAACTCGAAGTCCGTCAGGTCATCGACGATCTGGAACGCCGTCCCGAGGCGAGCGATAGCCTCCTCGGCGCGTTCCATGACCCTGCCCATGTCGCCCGACTCCAGCACGGACGGCGCCGCGAACGCGAGCGCGAACAGCGCACCGCCACGGACCCGGTGGACCGCATCCACCATCGCGTCAGGCTCGGGGATCCCGTCCACCCCACCCTCCTCCGAGCCCTCCAGGACGCCGATCTCCGCCATCCGATCAATTAGAGAGCGCTGGATCGGGGCTACGGCCTCCGAGCCGATAACGCCCTTCTCCACCGCCCGATCCAGAACCGTGCGCAGGAGCCGCTCGAACGACATCAGCTGGAGAATCGACATGAAGCGAGCACCCGCGTGGTCTGCGAGCGGGAGCAGACTCTTCGCCTGATCATCGAAGATATTGTCCGCGGCCGTAATCGTGCCCTTGATACAGAAGTTGAGCTCGGAATACACCTGGAGCCGTTCCGCAGGCACGCCGAGAGAGCCGAAGATCGAGCGGAAGAGGATCAGGAAGAAGTATTCCTGAAGGAAGTGAAGCCCTTCGGGAGTCGTGACTTCCGACGCCGTGGGCACATGCGGTGCCTCGGTGCGGAAGCGCTCTCCGATCACACCCTCCAGATCAGCATACACCGTCCGGACGGCCCGGGCCTGAGCCTCCATATCCGGAGCGAGTCCGTCCCACACGCCCTGTTCGGCGAGCAGGTGGACTGCCTTGGCGGAGCGGAAGACCGGAGAGAGCGTCATGGCGCGAACGGGCCGAGGGATCGAGCGGTGAACAGCGCCAAATCTAGCCCTCTTCCCCAGACACGACACCGACGGAGCCACGCGGGGCACCTCCGAGGTACTCACCCGCCATCGCCAAACCGTAGAGCGTCAGGAATGGCTCGATCTCGTCGACCGCGGCCAGATGGGGACCAATCGCGTCTGCAAAGCCACCCGTCGCGACCACCAGGGCATCGGGGCGACCCCACTCCTCCTTGATGCGCCGGACGATTCCGTCGATCGACTCGATCGCCTGGTAGAAGACCCCGCTCTGGATGCACGTCTCTGTCCGACGCCCGATAACCACCTCCGGGGGACGAAGCTCCACCCGCGGCAATTTGGCGGTGCGAGAAGCCAGCCAGTCGAGTCCCGCGCTGAGGCCGGGCGAGATCACGCCGCCCAGGAAGACGCCATCCGCGGTGATGCAGTCGAAGGTAGTGGCCGTTCCGAGATCTACCGCGATGGTGTCCCGCCCATACATCTCGCGAGCGGCCAGCGTGTTCACGATACGGTCCGCGCCCACGGACATCGGCTCCTCGACGTCCAGTCGAATGGGAAGGTCCGAGCCAGGCCCGACGGAGAACACCTCTCCGCCCGTCAGCGTCGCCAGCGTCTTGCTCCAGACCCGGTTCACAGACGGAACCACGGAAGCAACCACACCCCGGACGATCTCCGTTTCCCCGAAACCCTCGCCCATGATGAAGGCGCGGATCAACGCCGTCATTTCATCCCCGGTACGGGGAACGCTGGAGCTGACACGCCAGTCCGCCACGAGCTCGGTGGGACCCGAGGCCAGGCCAACGACGGTTTCCGTGTTCCCCACGTCTACGACGAGCTGCATCGAAATCTCCAGTCGAATGTGAAGCGGATCGCCGCACTGGGAGAAATCCTACCCACGGCCGGGCATCGCGGCGAGACGTACACTGCCCGAAACGACCGCGCGCACCTGCCCATCGGGCAACTCCAGCCGCAGGGCACCCGCCGGATCGATCCCCCTTGCTACGCCCCGACCGTGCTCCTCGGTCTCGACGGCGCGGCCCGTGAGCGCATCGCGCCGTTCTAGCTCCTGCCAGGTGGCATCGAGTGGTACAGAACCATCGACTCTCGAAAGTACCCCGCCGATGATAGATGCTGCCAAAGCACTGCGATCCATCGACTTATAGTCCACAACCTCGAGTGCTGTGGCACGACCGGCGAGATCAGAACGGAAGCCGCCCGGGGGGATCGCCACATTGATCCCGATGCCGATGATTACACCCGACGGCCCCGACTCACACAGGATTCCTCCGACCTTCTGATCTGCCACAAGCAGGTCATTGGGCCACTTAACGAGCACACGGACCTCGCTCGATCCGAGCGTCTGCTCGATTGCCAGGGCACAGGCCACACCGACCACGAGGGGAAGCTGTGGAAAGGCCCGTTCCGCATCGAGGACGATCGACATCCAGACACCTGCATGCGAGGCCGACTGCCAGTCCGCGCCTCTTCGACCCCGTCCCGCGGTCTGCTCTTCCGCCACGACCACCAGCGGACGGACGCTGTCCAACCGGGCAAGCTCGGCGGCTCGGTCGTTGGTAGAACCGATCGTCTGGAGTGCCTCCACCGTTGGAACCGCCCACACCTCGGCCAACTCACGTCCCGATCGTCCGTCCCACGTGTCGTGGCTGATCCGTGGCGCTGCCCCGCCCTCGCTCACCCGTTACGCCAACGCCAGATAGGCGAGATACAGAGCTCCAACGGCCCAGCAGTAGGGAGCGAAGAAGTGGAACGAGCGTCTCGCAAGCATCGCGTTGAAGGTTCGAATCGCCGCGACGCCGGTGCCCCCCGCGACGATACTTCCCGCCAGGACGACAGCCGGGTCGAGTGTCCCGGCACCGCCCCCCGCGAGGTCCGGAATCTGAAGGACCGCAGCGCCTGCGACAGCAGGGACGGCCATCAGGAAGGAGAAAGCAGCCGCCTCGCGGGCCTCGATGCCCAACCACAGCGCGGCAACCACGGTCGCTCCCGATCGGGAAATCCCAGGCACGAGCGCGAACGCCTGCGCCACACCGATGAGCAACGCTGCGCCCCAGGTCGGCCGTGTCGCCACGGCCCGCTCCAGCGCCCCCCGACTGCTCCACAAGAAGGTCCCGGTTACCAGGAGCGCGGCCCCCGGTGCCCAGGGATTGTCGAACAGTTGCTCGATCGCATCCTTCGCGAAGACTCCCAGCAGGCCAGCCGGAACCGTGGCCACGCAGATCAGGCCAATGTACGAGAGCGCCTCGCGATCCCCGGAAAGGGCTCCGCGGAAGAGGCCGCCGACGCGGGTCCGGTACACGAGCAGGATCGAGACCAGCGTCGCTACGTGCACAGCGACCTCAAAGAGGACGCCCGGGATCTCCACGTTGAGGAGTGCCTGCGCCATCACCAGGTGTCCGGAGCTCGAAACAGGGAGGAACTCTGTCGCCCCCTGTACGAATCCCAGGATGATCGATTCTAGATAGGTCATCAGTCCCCTGACACCACGCGTTCGTAGAGGGCCTCGTAGAGCGGAACGACCATCTCCGCCGAATACGTGCCATGGGCGAGCTCGAGGCCCGCCTTCGCCATGCGCTCGTGGAGCGACTCATC
>JBDGVS010000189.1:0-5579 GCA_039585535.1 Gemmatimonadota bacterium
GTGGGCTTCATGTGCTTGGGTTCGAGGGAGGATACGGGCTTTACGAATCTGGACGTTTGACAACTCCGCCTAACTCTTTTTAGTCGACACTTCTTGCTGTGTTCACAATAGGAGTTTCGGTCACGATCATGCGTGTAGGAGGCACAGTTGGCTAGGCGCGACCAGGTCGAGCACACGCCTCGGCGCGGTCGCGTGTCCTAATGCTTGGGCAATTAGACGGCGCGCCGGTCCATGTCAGATGCAAGAGTACGTCTGTTCAGACTGCGCGTCAGTCCTCGAACAGCGCGAACCGGCGACGCCGACCGGAGCTGAATCCCGCCTCTACACGACGGACAGGGACAGCCGCTTTCCGCGAGACAAGCAGAACCGCGCTCACCTCCGCCTCAGGAACGCTTGAGGGCCGTCCTGTGCGAACCGAACCTGCCACACACTGCTAGGCGCCCTTGCCTGCCCCAGGCTCTATTGGCGATTGGCCCCGGAGGAGAAGCGCGACCCACTGGCGTAGGACGCCGGCCTCCGTGAGTTCGGCGTCCGTGAGCCATGCGTCTACGTCATCGTCAAAGCTCTCGGCGACCAGACTTACGAGTAGATGTTCGGACCCGATATAGTCGGCCCCAAGACTCCGACTGAGCCGCGTCGCGTCGTCGAGTACCGCCGTTATGCCAGGCGTCAATCTGCCACGGAAGGAGGGTTCCTCGGGCAACTCGCTCCACCCCATGTCGTGCAGTGTGGGGAGATCGTCGGGGGCAGCGCACGAGGCGCGCAGGAGGACGCCTCCGAGGCATGGGATCTCATGGCTGAACACCGGATCGCTTATGAGCATGAGTCCGAGGAGTAAGTCAACGGGCTTCGCGAGGCTGCGACCATTTCGAGTCGCGGCCATCTCTGCGAAGGTCATCACCCACAGGGCGTCCGGGGTCACGTTGTAGTTCAGGCTCATGGGGTGGTCATGCCTTTGGGCTCCACGCTCCACCTAACGCATCGCGATTCCGCTGGCAGCTCACCCGAGTGCGGCACCAGTTCTGTTCCATCAGAACAGCCTTCTGGAAGTTCAATCCGGTGACCCTCCCCTGCTCCGCCGAGGAAGTGTCCGCCGTCGAGGTCCGGCTCTGTCATCTCTTTCTCGCGACGACATGAAACAGCTGCCAGTGCTTGGGACTCCGCACGTCCGGCGGATCGTCCCGTTCCTCCTCAGTCATCATCTCGATATCAAAGTCTGCCAGAAGACTCATCACCTCGGCCCGAGAGTGATGAGACCGGCCGGGTAGCGACGCCCACGTATCTCGGTCTCCGAAGAACTGACCAGCAAACCTGCCCCCCGGACGAATCGCCGCGACAATCCTTGCCCATAGGCCTCCAAAGTGCTCCGGCGTGCAGAACGGCAACGCGAAGCTCGCGTTCACCAGATCGCAGGCGGGTACTTGCATGTCCGCGAAGTCCACTTCGACCGTCGTCAGCCTCGACTTGCTGGCGTCAGGCACACGGGACAGCAGGAGTGGGAACGCGTCGGGGTGGTTGTCCGTGGCCACGACTCTCCAGCCTCGCTCGAGAAGCTCCAGAGTGTCCCGCCCCTCCCCAGCGGCAATGTCCACCCCGAGCCCCTGGTCGAACCCCTCCTCCGCAAAGGCGTCCAAGGCCGCGACCATCGTTTCTCGCGCACCCTTCCCCAACACAGACGCGAAGTAGCCCGGCCAATCCTCAACCTCGGAATAGTCCTGGGACTTCATCGGCGGCAGAGCCGGCTCGTTCGCTTGATCTGGTTCCTTCATTGGCCCCATCCGAGTCTGTGACACCCGACCGTCCGGGCTGGTGCGTTCTTCTCTCCAACGTCTGGCGATCTTGCTGGACGGGCCTTCCCCACACAACCGCGGAGCCCACCGACCCACGTCAGAACAATCGCTTGTTATCTGGTGCCGGCGAGGCCCAGCCTTCCGAAGGACCCGAGGCCACGTTCTGCCATCCGCCGCACCTCCGCTTCGGCCATGACTCGGAGGTCGCGCCCGAGTCACCCTGAGCAGGCCGCTATCTCGGCGCCCACGGGTGGGTCATGGGCCACAACCTCGTGAGGCGTCCACACACCTCTTCCCTTCTACCATGACTCCCCTCCAGGCTCTGACCTCGCCAACAGCAACTCTCTCACCCGCTTCCTGAGTTCGGGGAGAACTTCCTCTTCGAACCAGGCGTGTCTCTTGAACCAGGCTTGATTCCTGGGACTCGGGTGGGGCAACGGCAAGAGTCGAGGCCACCACTCGCGCCACCTCGTCACCGCGTCCGTGACGGAAGCGGCTTCCGGCAGATGATACCGCTGAGCGTAGGCACCGAGAACGATGGTCAGCTGTACCTCGTGAAGCTCCGCAAGCAGTCGCTCTCGCCACGCTGGGACGCATTCCTTCCGTGGTGGCTTGTCCCCACTGGCACCGGACCCGGGAAAGCAGAAGCCCATCGGGACGATCCCGACTAGATCCGGATCGTAGAAGTCACCCTCGTCCACGCCCATCCACGCACGCAGCCGATCGCCACTCGGGTCCTGAAACGGGATTCCCGATTCGTGGACCCGCCTGCCAGGGGCCTGCCCAACGATCAAGATCCGAGCCCTCGGGCTGGCCTGTACCACAGGTCGCGGACCGAGAGGGAGCGAGTCGGCACAGATCGAACACGCAGCGATCTCTGCCAGGAGAGCTTCGAAATTCACACGCTCCATCAGAGATCCATCCGGTAGAGGTATTCCGAACCACCAGGTCGCTCGCCGTCCACCCGAGTGAGTCCGCACTTGTCGAGCACACGAATCGATGCGTCGTTGCTGTGGGCGACGCCCGCGACCAGGGACGCAACGCCCGAAACACGAGCCCAGTCGATGAGGCCACCCAGCATCTCGCTCGCGAAGCCTCTACCCCACTGTCCCTGCGTCACGAGGTATCCGAGTCGCACATCGCTCCGTCCGACTCGCGAGGACTCATCCTCGTGGAGCATGAGCAACCCGACAGGCTCCCGCGTGTCGGCGCGGATCGCGAGTAGCAGGATTCCGTCCGCGTCCCGGTCGGATATCCAGGCTGCTGCACGCTCCGCCGAGTAGGGCCCCTGCCACGACGTTGGGAGTTGCTCCGTGACATCAGCCGTGAGCATGTCGCAGACGACCTCAACCAGCGTCTCGACACCGTCCGTTTGAGAATGCCAGTCGGCCACACTGAGGCGTGAGGTTTCGAAGGCGCAGTCGTCCAGTCTCACCGCGGCACTCCGGGCCGGAGGTTCACCTCGATTCTCCGCATTAGGGCAACCGCTTCGGCGAGGGATTCTGCTCTCCAACGGGACGCCGGCCGAGACGACATTCGAGTATTCAGGAGGGTCGCTCGGGTCGCAGGATTCTCGACGTCCTCGCTCGCCACCGCCCCTTCAGAACGGGGGGCATACTTCTCATCGTGTCTGGCCGGCAGTACCGGTTCGTGAGCTCATGCTCGATAGGATACTGTTGTACAAGTGTCTGCTAATCACAATCGAGATGCACGTGACCAGGATCCGAACGCCCCTGACAGAATCGATCGGAATCGACATCCCGATCGTGCAGGCACCCATGTCGTCTGCTGCCACCCCGACTCTGGCCGCAGCTGTTTCCAACGCGGGCGGTCTCGGGATGATCTCGGGTACATGGCTGGCCGCTGATGAACTACGCCGGCTGATCCGCGAAGTGAAGAGCCAGACAGAGCATCCGTTCGGGGTGAATCTCGGACTCGATTGGGCTCAAGAAGAGCGTCTGGGATTGTGCCTCGAAGAGGGTGTCCCCGTCATCTCGCTCTTTTGGGGGGATCCCACACCATACGTTCGACAGGCGCACGACGGTGGCGCGGTGGTGCTCCACACCGTAGGCAGCTCCGAACAGGCCCGATCGGCGGTCGATGCAGGCGTGGACGTGCTCGTAGCTCAGGGCTGGGAGGCCGGGGGGCACGTCGACAGCATGGTCGGCAACCTCGCCCTCATCCCGGCCGTGGTAGACGTCGCCGGCGCCGTGCCGGTCGTCGCAGCAGGTGGAATCGCAGATGGGCGGGCCCTCGCCGCAGTGCTCGCCCTCGGCGCGGCCGGGGCCTGGGTCGGCACCCGCTTCCTCCTCACGCACGAGGCTCGTGCCCATGAGCACTACAAGTCACGACTGCTGAGCGCGACCGAATCCGATACCGTGTTCTCGACCGTGTTCGACGTGGGTTGGCCGGACGCGCCACACCGCACGCTGCGCAACGCCACAGTCGACATGTGGGAAGCCGCGGGCCGGCCAGAAATGCGCGACCGCGCCGGCGAAGAGCAGATCCTGGGCGAGTACGACGATGGGACTCCCATCGTGAGATATGCGGTCGACTTCCCCCGCCCGGGTGCGTCAGGCGACGTCGACGCGATGGCGCTCTACGCCGGTCAGGGCGTTGGGCAGACAACGAGCATCCAACCCGCCGCGGACGTCGTCCGCGATCTCGCCCGGGAGGCGCATCGCATTCTCCTCGAGACCTCCGGGCAGTTCGCCCCGGAGTGATGGTGATGGTGACAGCGGCAAGCGTCGTACCTAACGCTCGCCCTCTCCTGAAACACCAAGCGCCCACCCCGCGATGGTCCGCTCCATCTGTCCCGGAACGGGGCTGCCCGTGTTGGAGAGTATGACGATGTCGAGGTCAGATTCCGGATAGTGCGACATCACAGTGCTGAACCCATTGATCCCGCCGGTGTGGACGATGCGGAGCTGCTCACCGAGAGCCGATACTCCCAGGCCAAAGCCGTACTCCGTGAGCGAACCGTCGTTCAGTTGAGCCGACGTCGTCATCGCTTGGTAGCTCTCCGTGGTCACGACGCGACCCGCACGCAGCGCAGCAGTCCAGGAGAGAAGATCGGGGACCGTCGAACACAACGCCCCCGCCGCTCCCGGAGTGTTCATGGAGATAGGACCGTCATTGATCAGGGCGCCCTCGAAGCGCTCATAGCCCTGGGCCCGGCCCGGCGTAATTCGACTCTCGTGACAGTACGACGAGCGAGTCAGGCCGAGAGGCAAGAAGATGTGTTCGACCAGGTAGTCCTCGTACGACACCCCACCAGCCTCTTCGATGATCATGCCCAGGAGGTAGTACGCAGAGTTGTTGTATCGGTACTCCTCACCGGGCGCGAAGTCGAAGGGCTCGTCTTCGAAGAGTGCGCGCATCTCTGCATGGGAGAGGTCATGGAATCCGGCCTCGAGCCAGAACGCGTCCCCAAGGCTCGTATAACTCTTGATCCCTGACGTGTGCGTCAGCAGGTGACGCACGGTCACTTCATGGCCCTGGAGCTCATAGTCCGGAAGGTAGGTCGTGACGGATTCATCCAGGTCGATCCGCCCCTCCTCAACCAGCAGCATCACAGCCGCTGCGGTGAATTGCTTCGTGAGGGATCCAATCCGGTACACGGTCTCGGCGTTGGCCTGGACTCCCTGTTCCAGGTCTGCAGCCCCGTAGCCCCTCACGAGGAGCAAGTCCGCTCCTCGTTTGACCCCGATCGTGAAGCCAGACACCGGTCCCTCGATCAGCCTCTCCTGCGCGAGCGAGTCGATCAACGAGACCAGGTCACCACCCCAT
>JBDGVS010000190.1:0-5571 GCA_039585535.1 Gemmatimonadota bacterium
AGCGCGCAAGTCTCGGGCGAGATACGGCGAAACGGCCGGGCAGAGCCCGCGCACTACTCAAAGGGCCCGTCGAAGCTCTCCAACGTGTCCCGCAGGGCGTCGGGAAGTCTCTTCGAAGCCTGGGCGTCATAGTCGTACATCACCTGAACCGTGGTCCCACTCTGCAGCTTGGCACCGTCTTCTCCCTGGACCTCGTACTCCATCTCGAAGTGCTTTCGCCCGACCCGCACAACGCGCACACCCACCCGCACCGTCTGAGGCCACAGGACACGGGCGTGCCATCGGACACGGCATTCGACCAGCACGTAGTCCAATTCTTCGAGGCCCTGCCCGACCACGTCCATCCAGTAGGCCCACCGCGCCTCCTCGAAATAGATGAGGGCGTCGGCGTGATGTGCATGCCCCCCGATGTCGATGTCGCGAAAGCGCACCGAGACCGGGTGCCAGAATCGAAAGCGTTCGGAGTCGTCCGTCATGATGTAGCTCCGCGAGGGTGGAGGTCAGGGAACAGGGCACACTACTTTGGACAATCACGTGACGTCCGTCACCCACCTGTTCCGTCGGCACCGCCCCCGTCTATGCCACCGTCTACTCATCGGCACCGTCCCCGTGCAGGGCGCCCGCTCCTGGCAGCGCTTCTCCTTGGCATGTCGGCGTGTGGGGGTGGGGCGGTCGTGTCGGGCACCGAAGCGGCGACGGAGGCAGAGTGGCGCGCGCTCCGCACCGCGCGACCGACTCCCTTAGAGGGGTCGATTCGCCTCGCCGTGGGCGAGGTCGAAATGGTCGGACCGATGAACTGGCCGGCGGGCGGCGTGACTGCCTCCCTGGGCGTCGAAGAACTCGTCGTCGCGGGGCTACTCCGCAGACGAGACGTCGCCTTCGTGGAGCGTCGGCGTTTCGAGCGGGCCAGTGCAGCGGAGCGATCGGGCTCACGTCCTGCGGGGCACCCACCGGCGGGAGTGTCTCCGAGGGCCGACCTGATCGTGCATGCCGTCTGGATAGGACGGAGCGAGGCCGAGAGCGCAGTGGACGTCCGTCTGGTTCGACTGACCACCGGTGCGGTCGCGGGCGCCACGCGTATCGTCCTGCCTGGATCTCCCGATGGAGTCACCCTGGCTCGCGGAATCGTCATCGGTGCCCTGGGTGTGTTGGGCGACCTCGATCAACGCCCTGCGTGGGCCGACCCGATCGCCGCCGCGAACGATCCAGCGGTCGCCGGAGTACCATCTGAAGCCATCAGCCACTTTGCACGTGGACTGGCGGCTGAAGAGCTGTTCCGCTGGGAAGAGGCACGCCGTGGCTACCAGGCCGCGGCAGAAGATCCGAGGTTCTACGAAGCCGCGTCGGCGCTGGCGCGAACCGCCCGCCTGAGGCTGGGCGGCACGATCGCAGAGAGCTAGCAGGGAGCGACAGGACACAGCATGACTAAACCGCTGCGCACGGCCGCCTTCGGGGCCATGCTCCTCACGGGATTCGCAACGGCTGCGTCCGCGCAGTCACCTACGTGCCGATTTCGTGGCACGCTCGAAGCGCTCGCTGAGCGGCCGAGTCCACTCGACTCGGTCGAGGTTCGTCTGGGGGGAGACGCGGCGAAGCTGTGTTACGGTCGGCCGTCGGCCCGAGGTCGAACCATGATCGGTGGGGAGGACCCCTTCGGGTCTCCGTGGCGGCTGGGCGCCAACGAACCCACGACGCTGCACCTGCCCTTCGCGGCCACGATCGGGGGCGTCTCGGTTGGCCCGGGCTCTTATTCGCTTTACGCGATTCCCGAAGAAGGCGCGTGGACGATCGTAGTCAACTCCAATACGAATCGCTGGGGGATCCCCATCAGTCCCGACGTGCGCCGGTCGGACCTCGGGTCCTTCCCTGCCACTCCGACACGGAGTGACTCATTCGTCGAGACACTGACCTTCCGCTTCGAAGGAAGTGGGTCGTCGGGAAGCCTGGTGCTGGCGTGGGAAAACACGATCGTCCGAATCCCGATCGCCAGGCGCTGAAAAGGGGCGCGGACTCGAAAGCCCGCGCCCCCCGTATCAACGGTGCCCGTCGTAACGTCAGTTACGCGTGCGTAGCAGCTTAACCGAGCCGGACCCCGTGTCGATGTTGATCTCACCACGTCCATCCCCGATGGTGCCGCGCACCTGGTCCCGGCGCACGCTTCTCACTTCCACGGGGAAGTCCAGATCGATTCCTCCGCTCCCCGTCTCGATGTCCACGGTCGCACCCAGACCTGCCGGCGCCCGCACGGTGATGGATCCTGACCCGGTGTCGGCGTCGAGCTGGTCGACATCCGTGAGCATCTCGACATCGATCGAGCCGCTGCCCGTATCCAGCATGACTTCAGCGGCCGAGACCCCTTCGAGATCGATCGAGCCGCTGCCCGTGTCCACACCGAGCACGTCGGCGGACAGTCCATACCCTCGAACGCTTCCGGACCCGGTGTCGATCTCAACCTCTTGCCCTCGAACCTCCGCCACCTCGACACGACCAGATCCGGTGTCGACAAAGAGGTCGCCCTCCACACCTCGGACGGTGACGTTGCCGGACCCTGTATCCACCTCGAGCGAGCCGGCGACGTCGAACACCGTCACCGAACCCGAGCCGGTGTCGATCGACAGGTCCCCATCCACTCCATCGGCCTCAACCTCTCCCACGGCCAGATTCACGTCGATGTCATGGCCCGCCGGCACTTCGATCACGAGGTCAGCCCACGCTTCCAGTCCGTCACCGCGACCGCGAATTCGAACGCGATCGCCGCGCGAATCTCCGCCGTCCGAGAACGTCCCATCTGCACGAACCGAAAGCGATGTGTTGGAACCGCGTCCCATGTCGGGATACACGATCTCATCGTCGGGATAGATCACCCGCAACGTCTCACGCCCTCGAATCTCACCGGTCTCCACGATCAGCGCCTCCGCATCACGACCACCGCGGTTGATCCGTACGACCACATCCGCGCCGCTGCCGCGCACGATCTCGACCCGTCCCGCAAGGTTGTAGACCGCCACACTCCGTCCGGAAACCCGCTCCACCTCCTGCGCGCCGACAGGCATCGCCACCAGCGCTGCCGCCACCCAAACCAGCTTCTTCATTTCCATCTCCCCCCGCCCACGCGGGTCGTATTCGTCTGTTCGATGATCAGCGGATGTGGATCGACCCGTTGACCGTCTCGAGCTCGAGCGTCGGACCACCATCGCCGAGCATACCGCGCGCGCTCCGCTTGCCGATCCGACCATCGAGCGTAAAGGGCAGATCGCTCTCGAAACCGCCGTTCAACCAGCTGGCGCTGACATCGGCATCCACCCCGTCCGCCACGTCGAGCGTGATGCTTCCATTCACCGTCGAGAAGCCCGCGCCCTCGGCAAAGTCCGACGCACCCATTTCGATATCGATGTCACCGTTGACGGTCTCGGCACGAGCAAAGCCTTCCGTAGATACCTCGATGTCGCCGTTGACCGTCTCCGCCGTCACGTCGCCGCCCAGGTCATGGGCGAAGACCTCTCCGTTCACCGTGCGACCGATGAAGTGGAGGTCGGCAGGCAGTCGGATCTCGAAGTCCACAGACACGTCGTTGTTGCGAGTGCTCATCCGCCCGTTGGAGCCCGGAGCGCACTCGTTGACCCGCTCTCCTTCAGGTGTCGGGTACACGGCGCAGAATGTGATTCCGTCCGCATGGTCGACCCTTTCGATGCGGACGGTCGAGGCCTCCGACTTACGCCCTCGGGCCTCAGCAACGACCTCGATCTCGGATCCGCCCGCAGGGGTCACGGAGATGTCCCCGTTGATCCCCTTGATCTCGACCACGTCGCCAGCGTCGAGTCGACCCGCCCAGCGGAAATCCTGCGCCGCCTCACCCGTCATCCCAGGGCCCTGATTCGCCGCGGCCGACACATCGTCGGATCCGACCGCTCGAGCGAGACGCCCGAACGCACCCGATTGTGCCACTGCGAAGGTCGCCGTAGTCGCGAACACGCCCATCCCGATGATTGCCCAACGTACCGATTTCATCGTCCCATCCTCCCCGTTTCGTGAAGCTGATTTCTCTGTGACCGGCACCTCGCCGGGTCGTACCTATCTGCGTTCCAACAGGCGGATCTCACCGTCAAACACCTGGATCTCGATGTGCGCCGCCCCATTCCCTATGGTGAAGTCGAACTCCCGTCCGCCGGTGAACCGTTCGATCCGAACGGGAAACTCCGATTCGAAATCCCCATCGAACGTAGAAACCGCGACTCTCGCGTTCGTGTTCGACGGAATCGCGATCGATGCGTCGCCGTCATGGACGAAAAAGCGGTAGTCACCGGCATCCTCGATCGTGCCCGAGAAGGTGATGTCACCGTCCTGCGTCTCGGCGCGCACGACGCTCGAGCGGATATCGACCAGCGTGAGATCCCCGCTTCCACTGTGCGCGTTCACAGGGCCCTGCACGTCCCGAAGGCGGACCTCATCGGATTGCGAGGAGGCATCTACACCGCCACGGGCCCGACTCACGTCGACTTCACCCTCGATCGTCCGCACCTGCACGGCCCCTCCAACATTCTCTATCCACACGTCCCCACTCACCCCATTCACTTCGATCCGACCATCGATCCCGTCGATCCAGACGTCGACCGACCGACCGCCGACCTCGACGTCGACCCAGGCCGGAAGTCTGACCTCCGCTTCCATGCCCCTACGTCGACCCTTCCGATCATCACGCGTGATGCGGATCGTCGACCCGGTCCGGCGCACCCGCAGCGGCATTTCATCTTCTTCCCCACGGATCTCGAGATCGTCCTGCTCCCAAGCCCGTACGGTGATTTCACCCTCCAGGTTTTCGAGGATGACCCGATCACCTCGCTGAAGGGCTACGACCGTGTCGGCTGAAGAGCCGACCGGAGCGGTTGCGGTGACCAGGGCCACAGCGAAAAAGAGGGCGTCGAGCATATCAGCTGGACCACTCGGCGACGCGAGCCGCATCACGCAGGTAGGTGAGCTTCCGCTCGTATACACGGTCGAGGTGTGCCGCCAGGAACTCGTTTCCCGGATCCTGCTGAAGAGCGAGCATCGAGTCCTCGATAGCCTGTTCGATCACACCGAGATTCCGTTCGAGCACCCGCACCGTGTTGGGGTCGAGCACCGCCCTGGCTTCCTCGAGCGTCCGCTCGAGCGCCGCGAGCTCGTCTGCAATATCCGAAGAGGGCCCGGTTAGGTCGGACGCCATCGTCAACGCTCCGGCCGGGGACGTCACTTCGACAACGCTTGCTGATCCAAGGCCAGGGCCAGCGCTCCAGGTCGCGAGCGACGACGCAGCGATGAGAGCCACGGACGCCGCGATCAGCTGGGGCGTGGAAAATGAGAAACGTCGTGGAAGTCCAGAGAGCGCGTCCCGCTCTTCACGTACCGGAGCGTTCGTATCGGCCGCCGGGAACGCGATGACCTTCGCCTCTTCACGAGCGACTGGCATTGGCGCCTCGATCGTCGCGGCGATCCCAGCCCAGAGATCTCGCGGGGGCTCGAGCTCGTCGAGCGCCTCGGCCTGCGAGACCACGGTCCGAAGGTCTTCGAGAACGCGGCGGCACTCACCGCATT
>JBDGVS010000191.1:0-5559 GCA_039585535.1 Gemmatimonadota bacterium
AGGAGTCGCGACCACGCCGATACGACGACCACCACAGCGATGATGGCCGTGCCTCCCATCAGGGCATAACGAACCGCCGGCTTCATCGGTCGGCTTCGTCGACGGTGAAAGAGAACATCATTCCGGCGTGGAGGTGCTCCGCGATGTGGCAATGAACCATCCACTCGCCCGGATTCGACATCTCGATGAGCACCTCCATCGTTGAGCCCACCGGCACGATCGCGGTGTCCTTCCAAACGAGATTTTCGTTCTCCACGTCATCCATCGAAAGCACCAGAAAGCGCTGCCCGTGGACGTGAATGGGATGATTCATCGGGTGAAAGGATTCCGGCGTGTTGAAGATCCGAACCTTCACCACATCACCGACCGTGAAGTGCCAGTCGATCTCCCCGTTTTCCGCGCCGGTCTGTCGATCCTTGAGAATCCAGGTGACCTGCTCCGCCGTGGAGAGCCAATTCATCATTGGCATCGCGTCGTTCCACTCCATCGGAGGCACGTACAGCGTGTCCGACTCCATCGAGATCACGATGGATTGGGGAAGGTCCTGCACGCGCACCGTCGTCTCCAACTCGTAGTCGGCCGCCTTGCCGAACCAGGGGCGGAACGACTCGATGTCCTCTACGACGTCGACGTGTTCTCGAAGGGTGTCGAAGGCCGTCGAGACGGAAGCCTCGGCGGCTTCATCGGACACCGTGACGACAGAGAGAGTGTCGACCACCGGGTAGAACTCACCCCGGAAATGATTGATCGCCTGGATCGTGTTGGCGATGAGGACGTCACCTGGTTCATCGAACCGGACGTCGACCACGTAGCGCTCCGCCGGAGCGATGACCACGGAGCTGACCCACTGCTCGCGTTCGAAACGACTGACGTCGGAGGCGACGATCTTCACCTTCGCGCCACCGAAGGTCACGTTGAAGGTGCGAGAGTTGGCGACGTTGGTGAGGTAGAAGCGGATGACTTCACCCTGCTTCGCCGAGAGTCGATAGTCGGTCTCGCCATTGACCATCATGACGTTTCCGAAGCGGCCCATCAGAGCGTGCGTGGGTGCACGGTCGCCCCACGGAAGCGCACCCTGGTCGTCGATGAGCATGTCGTCGAGGACGAACACCTCTTCGCGATGGGCCGGCCCGTAATACTCCGGGTCGGGTGACGTCACGAGGAGGTTCCCGAAGAGGCCGAGGTCCTGCTGCACGTCTTCACGCACGTGTGGGTGGTACCAGTACATCCCTGCATCCGGGACGTTCACCTCGTACGTGAAGCTCTCCCCACGTTCGATGGCTTCCTGCGTGACGCCAGGCACTCCATCGAAGCGGTTGTCGATGCGCACACCGTGCCAGTGAATCGTGGTCGGCATCTGAATCTCGTTCGTCACGCGCACGATGACCGTCGCGTCCTTCGGAGCCTGGATGAGCGGTCCGGGATACTGCTGGTTGTACCCGAACATGATCATCTCATGTCCGGCGATCGTACGTCGGACCATCGACACCGTGATATCCAGGGTGTCGCCTCTGCTCATCGCGACGACCTCAGACGGACGCGCCTCGGGGAGCATGGCGGGATCCATCCCCATCCCGGGGAGGAACGGGCCGACGATGGGAACGGCGTTCTCCAGGCCGGGGAGCATCGGCATGTCCGGATCCATGGGGACCATGCGCCAGCCGCCCTCCATGGTCATGCCCCCCATCTGGCCGCCGTGCATGTCGTGCTGTGCCGCAACGGCAGCGGGCAGGAGGGCACAGAGTAGCAGGGCGCGACCGAAGGCGGGCCCTGCGAAGGCACGCTCGTTCATCGGAGTCCGTAGGTGTGGTGGATCAACCGGCTAGTTGCCGTACCCGAAAGCCGCGCAATTCTCCTGCTGGAGCGCCCCGTGGCCGACCATCGTGTGCAACATGCCGCTACGCGACATGCCCCGAAACACGATCGGCCCGGCCCATCGGTCGGAGGCGGGGTCGTCCTCGGCCTCGAGCGTCACGACGACGATGTACTGGTTCCAGCTGACCGAGCCTGTGGCAACCAGATTGTCGTCGAGGGCGCCCATCCTCTCAATGAGGTCGATATCCGGGGTCGTCACCCACGCTACAAGGCGGCCTTCCCGTGGAGGGCGCATGCGGTCGAGCCGAAGGGCCAGGTCGTACTCGTAGCTGCCGTCGTCGCCGAGCGCGACTGAGAAGGGCGATGCGCCCGAAACAGAAGCTTCCACGGTGCCGGTGGCGAGTCCTGTGCCCGGAATGTTCTTCGTGGTGAAGAGCTCGAAGGCGTAATACGGCGGCCCGTCGGCACAGAAGCCGGTCGGTGCATCCGCGGTATCGGGGACGGCCTTGATCGCGAGCGCGGCGGTGGGATCCGGCGAGACGCCTGCCAGCAGGCCGGCGATCGTCAGGAGCGTTAGAATTCTGAGCATGAATGAGCGTAGTCGGGCTCCCTCCCACCGACAAGAACCCGCTGTACTCGGACCGGAGATCTCGATGAAGTATGCATTCTCGTTGTGCACGGTGGTTTTTGCGGCTCTTGCCCTGGTCGCGCCACAGCGGGCGCAGTCGCAGACGGTGGAGGAAGTGATCCGCCAGGCCGTGCGCCCGCTCCCGGAGGATCTTCGCGCCGACGCGACCGTGTTCCGGTACGACGACGAAACGGGCGAGCGCATTGTCTTGCGCCAGGGTAACAACCAGGTCGAGTGCAGCGGCGAGGACGCCGAGGGTTTCACACGTTGCCACCCGAAATCGAGTGCCGAGTGGCGGGACCTTCGAGCCCGCCTGATGGCGGAAGGCCGCGAGGCAGACGCGCTTCAGGCGGCGATGGCGGACGCGCTGGCGAGCAAGACGGTTCAGCGCGCTCCCTTCGGTTCGATCTCCTATCGCCTGTCTGAAGACTCTGACCGGATCCAGCTGCTCTGGATGATCAGTGTGCCGGGGGCGATGGCGACGGATCTGTCGATGCCTACGGGCGGCCGCCGCGACGAGTCGCTGGCCGGGATGGGGACGCCGTGGATGATGAACGAAGGCACTTCGGGTGCCCACCTGATGATTCCGATCAACGGGACGGAGTTCTCGAACTCGGGAGGGGCCACGAACCGACTCGATCTTCGTTCGGTCACAGATCCCGTCGAGCAGGCCACGCTCCCTCTACCGGAAGACCTGCGGGCCGGAGCGACCGTGTCGGTCCTCGACGTTGCTACGGGTCAGCGACGGGTTCTCAGGCCAGGGACCAACTCGATCGAGTGTCGCCCACTGAATCCCGAGACCGGATACGTCCGGTGCTACCACGAGGCGGTGTGGGTGGGGCGAGATCTTCCAGCCCGAATGCGGGCAGTGGGTCGGAGCGAGGAGGATATCGCAGCGGCCATGGTGGAGGCGCGGGCGTCGGGAGTGGTCACGCCGACCACCCGTGGATCACTCGCCTACCGCCTCTATGGGGAGGACGATCGAGTTCGCCTCCTGTGGATGGTGCGCGTACCCGGGGCCACGTCGACCGAGCTTGGGATGCCGACCGGGAGTCAGCGAGACAACGCGCTCGCCGGCCGGGGAACCCCCTGGATGATGAACGAGGGCACATCTGGAGCCCATTTGATGATTCCCATCAACGGCACCGCGTTGTCGAATCACGGAGGCAGGTAGCCGAACGGCCCGGGCCCCCTGAGGGAGACCGGGCCGCGGAAGCCCAGACAGAGTGCTGCCGTTGGCCTACCGGTCTTCTTCGCTGACCGGGCGCTTCACGACCGGGTTATCCCAGTCCTGTGCTGACGAGATGTTCGGATAGCCCCAGTCTTCGCCGTTCCATCCCTGGAAGCCGTCCATCTTGAAGGTCCAGAGGCCGGTCGACATATCGCTGATCACGATGAGGCCGTCTTCGTTGCGGACGTCTACGCCGAAGGCGCCGTTGAACATCGCGGTCCGCTGCGTATTGGGCGGTCCGACGTACGTGTCGTAGAAGCCGACGGTGGCCGGGTTGTTGGGGTCCTGCAGGTTGAAGATCTGCAGACCGTCGAGGTACCCCGAAACGAAGACGTACGGCCAGCGCACTTCATGGTTGTGCACCAGGTTCCGCCAGTCCGCCGTGAAGGCCGAGATCGGTGACCTGATGTTCTGCACCTCGCCCTCGAGGGCGGGCTGCAGGTCGAAGATCCGTAGCGGCGCGTACTGGTATTCGGTCTCGGCGATGACGTAGCGGCCGTCCGGACTCGGGGTGAAGGTGTGCCCATAGTTCACGCCGCTCACACCGGTGAGCGTGATCCGGAGCTCCGGGTCTTCGAGGTTCGTGACGTCGTAGATGTAGTATCCGCCCGTCCCGCCCCCGTAGAAGCGGTCCTCACCGGTGTCGGGGTGGTAGCCGACGTAGAAGTCGTGATACCCCCGCCCGCCGCCGCTTCCCAACGCGGACTCGGGCACCGGAACCATTCCCACCATGGCATTCTCGCGGTCACCGTCGACGATCATGCCCAGGTCGTAGATCAGGGCTCCCGGTGCGTTCGCGGTCGTGAAGAGGTAGATCCGGTCGTTCTGATGCTTGTAGATGAAGATGTTGTGAAAGCCACCCGGCATCTCCGGTTCGTGGATCCGCGCGACTTCCCGCACCGTCGAGGCGTCCGGCAGGCCGGTAACGTCGAGAATGACGGCGCCCAGGTCGTTGTTCGGGCCACCTGCCCCGAACTGCAGCGACTGGACCAGGTAATAGCGGTCGTTCCACTTGAAGTGCTTGACGTCCATCCCGCCGGTGCGCTGATGGAGGTCCTGGTTCTCGATCCGCCACTCGTAGAGGAGCTCGGGGTTCTCCGGGTCGGCCACGCTGATGATGTCCGTGCCCTTCGGACCGTCGAAGCCGTAGACCATTCGGGAGACGTAGACGTAGGGCCGGTCCATCTCCTGTTCGAGGTCCATGTCTGCGACGGAGAGGCGAGCGCCGAGCGGGAGGTGGCCGAGGACCTCGATGTTGTCGCTCCCGCGCTGGAGCGGGCTCCAGGGCACCTGCTGCGCAGAGAGAGGGACAGTGAGCGCAGTCGTGAGCACGGCGAGCGCGGCGGCGGAGCGGATACGGACGTTGGTCATGATCGATCTCGTGGGGTCCTCAGATGAACAGGGAGCAAAGTGGTGCATGGGCTCGGCTCCCGGCAACCGGTCCCTCGCTCGGAGCCGGTGGATGCAGGTGCGCATATCCGGGGTAGGGAGCCATGTTGTAGATTAAGGATTCGCCCCCATGTCCCGGTCCCTTCGATGTCGAGGCCGGAAACTCAGTCCCAATCGGAATGACCAGCACCTTCAGCATCGCACTTCTGCAGAGTGACCCCGGGGGGTTCGCCTTCGGCGACTTCTGGAGCCTCACACAGCAGGCGGGGCCGCTTCGGTGGCCGATCTACTTCGTCCTCGGCTTCGGTCTCGTTCAGGTCTTCCTGAAGCTCTACGAATTCGTCCGTGATCGACGTGTCTCCCGAGGACTCGATCGGGCGCCCTTGGCCAGTATGTCATTGCCTCAGATCATCTCTCTGGTCGAGGAGCAGGAAGCGAGCATGCTCGCTTCGCTCCAGTCGACGATGCTGAACGTCTTTCAGACGCGCCCGGGGGA
>JBDGVS010000192.1:0-5547 GCA_039585535.1 Gemmatimonadota bacterium
CGAGCGGAGGAAGTCGTGAGGGTAATCTCGAAGGACCCGAAGCTCGGCCAGGCTCGGACGCGATGCGGGACCTGGCGCCACGGGAGGTTGGCTCACGATCAGTTCGGGACGCGCGCCTTGAGTTCTTCGAAGAAGTTCTGCACCAGGATCAACTCCACAGCCGCCTGCCCGTCGTCTCCACCGAACTGCGCCGGTCGCCCCATCAGAAAGCTCTCGCCATCAGGTGCGATATCGTACCAGCCAGCAGCATTGAATGCGGTTACGCCTGGTGGGAGGGGGAAGAGGTCCTGGTGACCGAGTACCCGGATCGTGGGCTCTGTCTCCAGTCGTACTGCGAAGAGTCGACCGTTCGAGGCATAGAAGATCTCCCGTCCGTCCTTGGACCAGACCGGGGACACACCATTCCCGTCTGAGACCTGCCAGCGGCCAGACCCGAAGTCCGGAAACGGACGAACGTACACCTGAGGTCCTCCCGTTTCATCCGATGTGTAGGCGAGCCACTTCCCGTCGGGTGAGATGGCCGGACCCGACTCCATGAAGTCCTGGTTGGCGGCCAAATCCTGCTCGGTGCCAGAAGCCAGATCCCGGGCGACGACGTCTCGAGATGGCGTAGCCGCGGTACGGTAGACCACCCAGTTCTCGTCCGGTGGCATGGTGAAGCTCACCGGCTGGCGATCCAGCGGCTGCAGGAGAGCCGGCTCGCCCGTCCCGTCGGCTCGCTTGCTCCAGATGCCCACACCCTCTTCTCCGCGATCAGAGAGGAAGTAGACCGACTGCCCATCCGCACTCCACCGCGGCGCTCGATCCGGCACCGCGTTGAAGGTCAGTCGGGACATTGGACCCCGGTCGAGCGTTTTGACCCAGATATCTCCACCGGAGGCTCGGTTGTCCTGATACGCTACCTGACTGCCATCCGGCGAGAGCGTCCAGAACGCGTTGTCTCCACTCGGGTGGAAGGTGAAGTCGGGGTCGATCGACCGCGCCGCACCGTCTCGCGTGACCCAGATCAACTCACTCTCTGCCGCATTACTCGCCGATGACCAGTAGAGGAGCGTGCCGTTGGTCGAGAGTGTGAACATCACGTCCTGGCTGGCGCTCACTCCGACGCCCTGGACCAGTGGTACGGGGTCACCGGTGAGCACAGCCCTTTTCGCGTCGAAGGGCGCTGCGAGGATCTGACCATCCAGCGTCCCGAACACGATGTGTCCCGTGCTCGTCACGTAGCTTCGCATCCCCGTTGTCAGCACCCTTCGTTCGCCGGTGGAGATCGTGAAAGCCTCCAGCCGGGGAGGGTCGGTGAACACGGAGAAGATCCCCGTATCTCCGTCGGGAAGAATCTCGAAGTAGCCCTGCTCCCCGTCGTTGTCCTCCATCCGGGTCGTGACGCGCTCGACCTCGCCACCCCCGGCGGGCACGCGACTGATCGTATTGTCGCCCGCAGCGAAGTAGATGAAGCCGTCACTGCCCCATCGAATGCAGCAATTCGCATCGTCTGTCAGCACGCGTACGATGCCACCGCCGAGTGGGGACACCTTGAGTTCGGAGCCCTCCTGGAAGGCGACTTCGGAACCGTCCGGAGAGATCAGCGGATCTACCGCGGTCCCTTCCGCTCCCTGTACCGGCTCCGAGGCCAGGTCCGCCCAGCGGCGCGACCAGAGGCGCGGCTGGTTTCGCTCGTCGAAGTACGTCATGACCATCGTCGTACCGTCGGCGGACAGACTCATCCACTCGCTCGGGAACTGCGCATCCGTGACCGCCAGAGAGAAACGCTGGACCGGCCGCGGTTCTTCCGGGCGGGTGAGCGTCCAGGCCGAGAGGAGTGCAAAGACCGCAGCGACTCCGCCAAGTCCGAAGGCCAGATAGTTGGGGCCCGTCGGCCTCGCGCGTGTGGCGACGGTCTCGCCGTGCTGGAAGCCCGGGTCCGTAAGCGCGCGATTGAAATCCTGGGCGCTCGTGAAGCGGTCCGCCGGAAGCTTCTCGAGAGCCTTCCGAATCGCCGCGTCGACGTTGCCTGGAATCGAGGCCCGGATCGCGGTGGCGGAGACCGGAGCCCCCTGGATGATCTTGCCGAGGACAGCCTGAGCCGTGCTCCCGATGTAGGGAGGATCCCCCGTGAGCATCTCGTACAGCATGGCTGCCAGCGAGTACGTGTCGCTCGCAGGACCCACCTGCTGATCGCCCGTGGCCTGCTCCGGCGACATGTAGAAGGGCGTGCCGACCGAGAGGCCCGTCTCCGTGAGTCGACTTCCGCCTGCCGCCCCCACCGCGAGGGCGATCCCGAAGTCTGCGACGACGGGCTGGCCGTCCTGCAGGAGGATGTTCGCCGGCTTGATGTCGCGATGGATCACGCCGCGGTCGTGCGCGTGCTGAAGGGCTGCGGCCACTGCCGTCGTGATGTGCATCGCCTCGTCGATCGGGAGCTGCTTGTCCCGATTGATCTTTTCTCGAAGCGTCTCGCCTTCGAGATACGGCATCACATAGAAGAGGAAGGAGTCCGCCTCGCCCGAGTCGAAGAGGGGCAGAATGTGTGGGTGCTGCAGATTCGCCGTCGTCTTGATCTCGGCCAGAAAGCGCTCGGCGCCGACGACGGCGGCCAGCTCTGGCTTCAAGACCTTGAGGGCGACCTTCCGCTCGTGCTTCAGGTCGTCGGCGAGGTAGACCGTCGCCATTCCCCCTTCACCCAATTCTCCTTCGATGTGGTAGCGACCCTCGAGGGCACGATTGAGGCGCGAGATGGTGTCAGACAATGCAGATACTCAGCGTCGGGGGAGACGGGTGCGCGGCAACATCCGACCCGCGTGCTCGGTGGGCAAGCGTGCGACGTGCGAGCGACGAAGGTCCGCCCCCCGGCGAGGGGCGGACCTTCGATCCATCATGCTGCCCGGTGGCTCTGTACAGAGTCAGCGGCCGGGCACCATCAGGTGCGCCGTGGACGTGCCGGCGCTCATGATGTAGGCGCCGCCCCCGCTGCGATCCTCCGGGAATCCGGATGACTCGGTCGTGGCGCCGGGCATCGCGATGGTCGTGTGGATTCCCGCGCTCGCACGGTCTTCGCCGCGCATGGCGATCCATACGGAGCCGTACTGGGGGAGCACTCGCGTACCGTCCGCCTCTGCCGCGGCGATCATCTCGTTCTCTGCGTCCCGATCCGCCGACATTGCACGGAACCGACGGTTCTGCGCCACACGCTCGAGGTTGCCGAGATTGGTGCACTGCACGTCGAACGTCGCCCGCCGGTTCTCCGAAGAGCGGTCGTAGCAGACCATCTGATTCGTTCCTTCGCGGACGACCCGGTAGGAGTGGTCGGCGTTCCAGCTGATCACCGTGACAGCGTCGCGAGCGCGGTTCGGTGCGGCGGCCGTGGCCTTGTCGATGATCTGCTGGTCGCTCTGAGCGGTGAGTCCGGCAGGCAGGACCAGGGCGGCGGCGAGTACAAGGGCGATTCTGCGCATGACAGAACTCCTGATAACGGGAAGCTTCGTGCGCGGATCTGCTGCGCCGGAGGGAGTGGAGAGTGGGTGCGGGGGGAGGGGGAGGCAAGGCGTCGGGAGTGCGAGCAGGCCACTTGGGGCACCGCAGATACCGCCGTGGATTCCGTGATGGTAGCTTCTACGGCGACGAACGGAGTCTTCGAGGCTCGGATGTCGAAGAAGGGCGCTTAGCTCAGCTTGGTTAGAGCACCTGCTTTACACGCAGGGGGTCGGGGGTTCGAGTCCCTCAGCGCCCACTTGGGGATGTCCGGGCTGACGTGGGTCAGCAGCTTCGGAGTCGAATCCCTGACGCGGCACGAAGCGGCTCAATGCTTTTCGGCATTGGGCCGCTTTTTCGTTGTGGCGTAGGTCAGCCGCAGCCGTGTCCGCGGCAGTCGACGCCCCGCCCGGTGATCTCATTCACGTATGTATGCGCCCGCCCAGGTGAGCCAGAATCGAGAGGCAGGCAACTCCGACTACGTGACATCGGCATGGATGAGCGGCGGGACGAATCCGCTTCGGGACCGAAGCTGCTGGTTCAACTCCGGCGAGCGCTCGGGGCCCGGAGGTATAGTCCTCGAACGGTGGCTACCTACCGCTCGTGGGTCGTCCGCTACGTGAAGTTCCACGGCACTCGACACCCTTCCGAACTCGGGGTCGAGGAGGTGAATCAGTTCCTCACGCACCTCGCCACCGAAGTCGGTGCCGGTCCTTCCTCGCAGGCGCAGGCCAGGGCTGCGCTCATGTTCCTGTACCGCGAGGTGCTCCAGATCCCGCTCGACGGAGTAGACCGTTCCACCCGAGTCCTGACGGGAAAGCATCCCCAGAAGCTTCCGGTGGTACTCACGCGCGTGGAGGCCGGCCTCGTCCTTCGAGCGATCAAGGGCAAGCAGCAGCTCGTCGCCGCCGTGCTCTACGGCTCAGGTTTGCGGCTCAGCGAGTGTCTCAACTTGCGTGCGAAGGATCTGGATCTACAGAGGAGAGAGCTCGTCGTTCGAGCGGCCAAAGGTGGGCGGGATCGCGTATCCATGATCCCGGCGTCACTCGTGCCCCGACTCGAGGACCGTCTCACGGCTCGGCGTGCCTTGCACGAGCGCGACCTTTCCGCCGGCTACGGATGGGCCGTGCTGCCCGATCGGTTCGCAAAGAAGGCTCCCCGAGCTGGCTTCCAGTTCGGATGGCAGTTCGTCTTCCCGGCCACCACCATGACCACGGACCCGAAGACCGGAGCCTCGGGTCGCTATCACCTCCATCAGACCACGGTGCAGAGGGCTGTCAGCGAGGGAGGTCGCAGCGTCGGCCTGGCCAAGCGTGTCACCTGTCACACGTTCCGCCACTCCTTCGCGACCCATCTGCTCGAGGATGGATATGATATTCGCTCCATCCAGGAGCTCCTCGGCCACCGGAGCGTTAAGACCACCATGATCTACACGCACGTCCTGAACCGCGGCGGGATGGGCATTCGCTCGCCGCTCGACACCGTCTGGCTCCCGGAGTAGCTCGCAGCCTAAATGCCTAGATCGCGATGATGGTCCTGGGCGTGAGGGCCGGTCGAGAAGACAGTTATCTAAGGGGGGCGCTCGAGGTGGACAAAGGGGGTAGTTGCTGCATAAGCGCCGAGGTCGCTTCCCCGTCCGAGGCTCCTCACGGCGTTCCTCAGGTAGCGGAAAGCGGCTAGGGTACCCTACTTAAAGAGAGTTAGACAACGGAGTCCATGTCCCGATGGGACTGCAGGGTTCGCCACCCCGTGTCCCCCCCGCGAAGCGACCCGGCTCGCGACGCAGCGCAGCTCGCGATGCACGGAAACGTCGACGCGTTCCCAGGGTGGCATGCCAGCGCCGCGCACTCGGCGAGCGAGTGCTCACCCTAGAACGACGCCCAGTCCGGAAGTGAACTTCGTCCTGAGCTCGTCGTTCTAGGGAGAGGAAGAAGATCTCGCGGCGCCGGCCCTGGCTCCATGGCGAGATCCGCTGATGTCATGTCCGCGTGCGTCGACCTGCCTCCGCGGTGTCCTCGAGTTCAGGGCAGGGGTGGGTTGCTGGGCAACCGAACGTCCAACGCGGTCGTCGACTTCGGT
>JBDGVS010000193.1:0-7422 GCA_039585535.1 Gemmatimonadota bacterium
ATGGCTCGCCTGAGATCATCAGCCCCCATCGAGTTCGCACGCGCCAGGTGGCCCATGAAGCCACCGGCGAACGCATCACCGGCACCGGTCGGATCGAAGACTTCCTCCAGCGGATAACCGGGGACGTAGAAGATCCAGTCGTCGGCGAAGAGAATCGCACCGTGCTCACCCTTCTTCACGACAACGATCTCCGGGCCCCGTTCCTGCACCCAGCGCGCCGCTTTCAGGAGGTTGGGCTCTCCGGCCAACTGCCGTACCTCTTCGTCGTTGACCAGGAGGATGCGCACGCGACCCAGCAGATCCAGAAGTCGATCACGCGCCCCTTCGATCCAGAAGTTCATCGTGTCGCAGGCCACCACGTCGGGAGCCGTCACCTGATCGAGCACGTCGTGCTGGAGCCCCGGATCGATGTTGCCGAGAAAGACGAAGCGAGCGTCCCGGAACGCCTCGGGAATCTTCGGCTCGAAGTCGGCGAATACACCGAGCTTGGTCTCCAGCGTGTCCCGGGTATTCAGGTCGTAGTGGTACCGACCAGCCCAGAAGAAGCTTTCACCAGACGCCTGTTCGATGCCCGAAAGGTCCGCGCCGCGGCCCTTCAGGAAAGCCAGGTCGTCCAGGGGATAATCATCGCCCACGACTCCGACCATCTGCACCGGATTGAATACGGTGGCTGCAGCGGAGAAATAGACGGCGGAGCCGCCCAGCACACGCTCTGCCTTTCCGAACGGGGTCTCGACGGAGTCGAGCGCAACACTTCCTACACACAGAATGGACATGCCTACCCTGGGTTGTCGTCGTCTTCGCGGACCATCCGCGTGGGTGCCTCGATACCGAGGAGCGTCAGCCCGTTCCGGAGCACGATCTGGACCGCCCGTGCCAGGGCCAGACGCGCAGTGCGGAGCTCGGGGTCATCGGTGAGCACCGCCAACTCCGGATTCCTGCTCGGGTTGCCGGCGTGGTACCACGAATTCGCAGCAGCTGCGGTCTGCTCGAGGTAATCGCATACGGTGTGCGGAGATGCGTGTTCCGCCGCGCGCGCGACCGTCGAGGGAAAATCTCCGAGTTGCTTGATGAGTTCGCGCTCGAGTTCGTGGCCCAGCAGCGAAAGATCCGCCCCACCTGCCGTCAGCTCCTCGGGTGTCCGATCGGCCTTCGTGAAGATCGAGCACATGCGTGCATGCGCGTACTGGACCTTGTAGACGGGGTTCTTATCGGACTGATCAAGCGCCATGTCCAGGTCGAAGAGCAGGTGCGCGTCGGGCTTCCGCATCTGGAAGAAGTAACGGGCCACATCCACTCCTACCTGGTCGTACAGCTCCCGCAGCGTCATGCCTGAACCGGCTCGCTTGGAGAACTTCACCTCCGCACCGTCCTGGACCACGCGCACCATCTGGTGGAGAACGTACTCCGGATATCCGGCAGGCAGACCGAGGGCCTGAAGACCCGCACGGACCCGATCCACGGTCCCGTGGTGATCCGAGCCCTGAACGTTGATCACTCGGTGGTAGCCGCGCTCCCACTTGGTCAGGTGGTAGGCGACGTCCGGCAGGAAGTAGGTCGGCATCCCATTGCTGCGGACCATCACCCTGTCTTTCTGATCACCGAACTTCGACGTCTCGAGCCAGGTCGCACCGTCCTTCTCGTAGACCAGACCCGTTTCCCGGAGGCTGGCAATCGTCGAATCGACCCGCCCCTCCGCGTAGAGCGAAGATTCGAGGAAGTACTCGTCGAAGTGGACCCGGAAGTCGCCCAGGTCCCGGTCCTGCTCGGCCCGGAGCATGAGCACCGCATGATGACGAATCGCCTCCATCGCTTCCGGTGACTCATCCGTGAGATAGCGGTCACCGACTTCGGCCGCGAGCGCGTCGGCGACGTCCTTTACGTACTCGCCCTGGTACCCGTCCTCGGGGACCGGCTCGTCCGCACCAAGCCCCTGCCGATAGCGAGCACGCACGCTCAGCGCGAGCAGCTCGATCTGACGACCGGAGTCGTTGTAGTAGTACTCGCGATGCACCGCCCACCCCGTCCATGCGAGGAGCGCAGCGACCGCATCGCCGAGCGCCGCCTGACGGCCGTGTCCAAGATGGAGCGGCCCCGTCGGGTTCGCCGAGACGAACTCGACCATGACCGAACGACCCTCGCCAGCCGCCGTCCGTCCCCAGCCCTCATCAGCGCCGAGGATATCGTCCAGCGTGGAGCCGACCGCGCTCGCCGCCAGCGTGAAGTTGAGAAAACCCGGTCCAGCCACATCAACCGATTCGACCCCTGCGGCCGAACGGTCCAGTCGCTCGGCAATCTCTTCCGCGATCTGCCGGGGCGCGCGCTTGAGCACGCGAGCCAGCGTCATCGCAACGTTGGACGCTACGTCGCCATGGGTGGGATCCCGGGGTCGCTCGAGTTGGATCTCCGCGTCCCCGGCTCCCATCTCCTCGAGAACGGAGGCGAGGGCCACCCGAATGGAGTCGTGCGACATCGTCAGTCCGACGAGGAAGACGAACCGGAGTCCGAGCCGGATCCGGCTGACGGAGGAGGAGTCGACGAGGACGATTCGCCCTTCGACTCACCCTTGTCCGCGGACGCCGCCTTCTTGTACTCGTCGGAGCGAGAGTCGGTGATGTAAAAGCCATCACCCTTGAAGAGGAAGCCAGCACCGCCTGAGATCCTACGTCTTGCCGGCGCGCCGCACTCGGTGCATTCCGCGACGGGCTCGTCCGTCATCTTCTGAAAGACCTCGAAACGATGGCCGTTGCTGCACTCGTAATCGTAAGTCGGCATGATGGCGGGGCGCTGAGTCGTCCGTGACGGGCCACGTCATGGGCCCGATGTAGCCTAGAAAAATAGCGACGACGAGGGGGGGTTACTACCCGTCGTACGTCCCCCATTCTTCCCGCAACGTGTCACTGATCTCACCGAGCGTCGCGCCCACCTTCACCGCGTCGACGAAGAGTGGAATGAGGTTGTCGGAGCCGGAAGCAGCGCCGGCGATCGCCACGAGGCGGGCACGGACCTCGTCGTCGGAGCGCGCGGACTTGAACGCCCCGAGCCGTGACAGCTGTCCGGCCTCCAGAGCCGAGTAGTCAGGCTGCCCGATCCTCACGGGGCCCTCCTCTTCCGTGTGGACGTTCACCCCCACAACGACCTGCTCGCCGGACTCGACGTCCATCTGGAAGCCGTACGCTGCCTGATGGATCTCTTCCTGCATGTATTCGATCGCTCGAGAGGCTCCGCCCATTTCGTCGATCCGTTCCAGGTACTGGAGAGCCGCGCTCTCGACCTGGTCGGTCAGGGCTTCCACGTGATAGGAGCCACCCAGCGGGTCGGGCGTGTCCGGGATGCCCGACTCCGACGCCAGAATCTGCTGCGTCCGGAGTGCGAGCTTGGCCGATTCCTCCGTGGGCAGCGCGAGCGCTTCGTCGTACCCATTGGTGTGCAGGGATTGCGTCCCGCCCAACGTCGCGGCAATCGCCTGCACCGCGACCCGGACGACGTTGTTCAACGGCTGCTGAGCGGTCAGGGTGGAGCCACCGGTCTGCGTATGGAAGCGGAGACGGCACGAGCGATCCGAAGCTCCGAAGCGATCGCGCATGAGGTGGGCCCACAGGCGTCGGGCAGCCCGAAACTTGGCGACCTCCTCGAAGAGGTCGTTGTGGGCCGCGAAGAAGAACGACAGGCGCGGGGCGAACGCCTCGAGTTCCATGCCGGCGTCCAGCGCCCGCTGCACATACTCGAGACCGTTCGCGAAGGTGAACGCGATTTCCTGCGGCGCGGTCGAACCAGCCTCACGAATGTGGTAGCCCGAAATCGACACGGTATTCCAGCGCGGCACCTCTCGAGCGCAGAAATCCATGACGTCGGTAATGAGCCGGAGGCTCGCGTCCACCGGATAGATGTACGTCCCGCGAGCGATGTACTCCTTGAGTACGTCGTTCTGGACGGTGCCGCTCAGTGCGCTCCGATCGACCCCCTGCTCATCACCCAATGCCACGTAGAGCGCGAGCAGGATCCCGGCGGTCGAGTTGATCGTCATCGACGTCGAGACTTCTCCCAGCGGGATCCCGGAAAGGAGCGTCCTCATGTCGTCGAGCGAGTCGATCGCCACGCCGACCCGCCCGACCTCTCCGGAGGCCATACTCGCGTCGGAGTCGTACCCCATCTGAGTCGGGAGATCGAACGCCACCGAGAGCCCTGTTTGCCCCCGATCGAGGAGGTAGCGAAAGCGCTCGTTGGTCTCCTCGGCGGTCCCGAAGCCCGCGTACTGCCGCATCGTCCAGACACGGCCACGATACATATCCTCGTAGACGCCTCGCGTGAACGGGAAGTGACCGGGACGCTCCGTATCAGTCATCGCCGGCTTCCTGTTCAGGGGCGCTCTCGTCCTCGGGAGCGGCCAGCTCCACCAGAAGCTGGTCCTTCTCGACCGCCTGCCCTTCGGTCACGTGCACGCGGGTCACGATCGCGTCCGCCTGGCTGGTCAACTCGTTCTCCATCTTCATCGCCTCGACGATGACCACGCCCTGTCCGGCCTGTACGACGTCGCCCTCCTGAACCTCAACCCGAACGACAAGCCCGGGCATCGGTGCAAGGATCGGGGATGGCCCCGTGGGTCCGCCGGCTGAACCCGTCATTTCGCGAATGACTCGTGTGCGCTCGTCGACGACGTCGGCCCGGACCAGACGGCCACGAATGTGAAGATCCCAGCTCTCCACCCCTGAACGGGTCGCAACCAACCGGTGCGAGGTGCCGTCGAGAACCAGAGAGCGAACCGGACTCCCCTCGATCGCCGCAAAGTCGACATCCACGCTACGCCCGTCGATGCTGGCGCCCTCTGCGCCGAGTTCGACCACGTAGGTGTGGTCTCTCACAGTCACATGGTAGATCATCGCTCTTCTCCCTCGATTCTCGAGAGTACCGCGACAGATTCCACGTGGGCGGTCTGCGGGAAAAGGTCGAACGCGGCTACATCGGAGAGCGCGTAGCGCGGGGCGAGCCCTTTGAGGTCCCTCGCGAGCGTGCCAGGGTCGCAACTCACATACACGAGCAAGCGGGGCGGACTGGCCAGGATCTCGTCCACAACACCGGACTCGAGCCCCTGTCTCGGCGGGTTCACCAAGAGCAGGTCCGCGGGGAGCGCATCGGGCAGAGCCGTGGCGACGAGCCCGACAGTCGCACCGAAGCCCGCGGGGGCCTCCCGCTGCGCTTCCTCAACGGCCAACGGATCACTCTCGATGCCGACCACGCTCCACCCCCGGACCGCGAGCTCACGCCCGTACACACCGACACCGCAGTACGCATCGACCGCACGTCCCGGCTCCGGCTCACTTTCCTCGATCCTTCGAAGGACATGAGCGCGAAGAAGTTCAGCCGCGTCCCGGTTCACCTGTTCGAATGACACACCGCCGCCCGCCGTCGGCGTACCGGCCACCAGAATTGGGTGGCCGTCCGACTCCTCGGTCGCACCCGGACGATGCCACGCGGCGGTCAGCGTCGGTACGGCTTCGAGAAGGGGAGCTGCGTCCCACCCTGCAGGCCGTCCATGCAGCGCTGATCGGGACCTCGGCCAGAGGGCACGCCTCCACATCGATGACGTGTGCGGGCCGACCGAGCGCGTGGTAGCCGGCGACGACGTATCCACCCTTCAGTCGGCGCAGCGTGAAGGTGACCCTGCTCCGGTAGCCGAAGTCGTCCGGCGAGCTCACCACCTCGGGAGGTGCCACATCCGGCATCCCTCCGATACGGGCGAGCGCATCCGAGATCCAACGGCCTTTCCACTCGAGCTGCACAGAATGAGGGAGGTGCTGAAGCCGACAACCGCCGCACGTGTCGTACACGGGGCACGGAGGCTCGACGCGCTCAGGAGATGCTTCGATCAGACGCTCGACCGATGCCTCCGCCCAGCGAGGCCGACTCTTGCTGACCCGAACCCGCGCTACATCCCCCGGCGCGGTGCGCTGAACGAAGACCACCCGTCCGTCCGGCAGATCCGCCACGCCGGCCCCTCCCGACGCGAGTGCTCGCACGGTTACGTCCACGGCGCCACTCATGCTCGGCGCCAGGCGGTGAGCGCATGCGCTCCGTCAGCACCGATGCGCGGGGCCCGACGCCTTCGATACTCATCCTCGAGAAGCGCCGCTGCCAACACCGCGGCGAGGACCTCGTCGTCGGCCTCATCGGGCTCCAGAAGCTCGCTGTGCTCGTCGAGATAACGGATCGAAAAGTCGCCCGAGAGGTAATCCGGCTCCTCCATCACGCGTCGATGAAAGGGGGCACACGTCTCGACGCCGTCGATCACGAGTTCGTCGAGCGCACGCGCCATGCGAGCGATCGCGGCCGCCCTGGTCGGGGCGTGGACGATGAGCTTCGCGAGTAGCGGGTCATAGTGGAGCGTTACTTCACTGCCCTGAACGACGCCGCCGTCCCACCGAACACCGGGACCACTCGGTACCTCGAGATGCGAGATCCGGCCGGTCGAGGGCAAGAAGCCACCGAGGTGATCCTCCGAGGTGATTCTACACTCCACAGCATGTCCCGAGAGCTGGATATCCGCCTGTGTAAACGCCAATTCCTCGCCGGACGCGACCCGGAACTGCCACTCGACGAGATCGATCCCGGTGACGAGTTCGGTGACGGGGTGTTCGACCTGTAGTCGCGTATTCATCTCGAGGAAGAAGAACTCGCCGTCCTCATAGAGGAACTCGACCGTTCCCGCCCCCCGATAGTTCACCGCCTCCGCAGCACGCACGGCCGTTTCCCCCATCCGTGCCCTGTCTTCGGGCGTGAGAACCGGCGACGGGGCCTCCTCGATGAGCTTCTGGTGCCGGCGCTGGATCGAGCACTCCCGCTCCGCGAGGTGGACGACGTGCCCATGCGCGTCACCGAGCACCTGAATTTCCACATGCCGGGGCCTGCCCAGGTAGCGCTCGAGATATACGCTGCCGTCTCCGAAGGCCGCCTCGGCCTCCCGCGACGCCGCTTCGAACGCCCGTTGCAAATCCGACGGATCGGTGACGACGCGCATTCCCTTTCCGCCCCCTCCCGCCGACGCCTTGAGGAGAACCGGAAAGCCGATCTCGTGCGCGGCGGCCTCGGCAGCGTCCGGATCAGCCACAGCTTCGGTCAGCCCTGGCACGATCGGAACCCCGGCCTCGGCCATTCTTCGCCGTGCCTCGGTCTTGTCGCCCATCGCGGAGATCGTGTCGGCGGTCGGTCCAACGAAAATCAGTCCCGCGTCCTCGACCGCCTGAGCGAAGTCCGCCCGCTCGGCCAGGAATCCGTATCCCGGGTGAATCGCCTCCGCGCCAACGCGCTGGGCGACTTCGATCAGGACATCCGCCCGGAGGTAACTCTCTGAGGAGGGTGCCGGCCCGATCTCATACGCCTCGTCCGCCTCGAGCACGTGCGGAGCGAGGCGATCAGCCTCGGAGT
>JBDGVS010000194.1:0-5505 GCA_039585535.1 Gemmatimonadota bacterium
TGCGTCGATCTCCGACTGGTACGCATTCTTGCTCTGCCCGAGCATGGTGGCGGCGTTGAGTCTGGCGCGCCGAGGTCCGGCAAGAAGCTCCGCGACCTTGAGGAATACGGCGACGCGGTCCTCCCAGCGCATCTGAGACCACTCTCGCTGGGCGGCGTTCGCGGCGTCCACAGCGCGCTGAACCTCGGCTGGCCCTGCCTGGTGCGCCCGGGCGAGCAGGTGGCCATGCGCATGCGGCATGACGACGTCCACGGTATTGCCGGTGCGGACTTCTTCGCCGCCGATGACGAGCGGGATGTCGACCACCTGAGTGGCCTGTGCTTCCAGCTCGGCCATGAGCTCGGCGCGTTCCGGGCTGCCGAGCTCGTAGGAGAAGACGGGTTCGTTGACGGGCAGGGGTGTGGCGGGGATGCCGTTCATGGGGAAGGGCGGGGTTGGCGGGTGGCGGGGCGGGTCCGCGGGTTTGCGAGCCCGATGAGAGAAACTCGGCGCTCTGCATGGGTAGACGCAACCGCCCCCGTAATTCGACGAGCTCTCAGGAACCGCCCCCTTGTGCTCGGGTACGGATCGCCTTGATTTTCGGGCCCGTATCGCCGGCTCGGCCGACCCCCTTCAGGGTCCTGGCCCAGCAGCTCACTGCGGCCCCTCTCGAGCATCTCAGACCGCGCTACCGCGCACGCCCTGCCCAATGAGCTCCGAAGACCTACGCCGATCCGTCATGGCCGCGCTGGCCCGCATCAAGCACCCCGGTACAGGGCGCGATCTGGTTGCCAGTGGCCACGTGCAGAATCTCGAGGTGGACGACGCGGGCGCTGCCCGCTTCCAGTTTCTACTTCAGCCGGACGACCCCGGTGATCTCCTGAAGATCGCTCGAGCGGCCGTCGAGGTGCTCGATGGGATCTCAGAGGTAAAGATCAACGTCCAGCTCCCGCAGATGGCGGCCGGTGCATCGCCGGGTGGAGGGCAGGGTGGGCTTAAGCCCGGGTCCGTGCCGGCGCCGACGCCTCAGCCGGGACTCCTCCGCCAGGTTGGCCGCGTCATCGCCGTGAGCTCGGGCAAGGGTGGGGTCGGGAAGTCGATGGTGGCTGCGAATATGGCTGCGACCTTCGCCAAGCGGGGCCTCGCCGTGGGCCTCGTCGATGCGGACATCTATGGACCCAACATCCCGCTCATGTTCGGCGTCCAGAGACGGCCGGACGTGTCTGGCCCCAAGGGCCAGGAGATGATCGAGCCGCTGAAGGCACACGGCGTGAAGCTGATGAGCCTCGGCTTCTTACTCGACGCCGATCAGCCGGCGATCATGCGAGGACCCCTGATTTCTGGCATCCTGAAGCAGTTTCTGGAGCAGGTCGACTGGGGTGCACTCGACGTCATGGTCGTAGATATGCCCCCGGGCACCGGTGACGCCCAGCTATCGCTGGTGCAGACCATCGACCTCGACGGGGCTGTGATGGTCACGACGCCGCAGGAGGTCGCAACCGGCGATGTACGTCGAGGGATCAAGATGTTCGAGCGCGTGAACACCCGCGTCCTCGGGATCGTCGAGAATATGAGCGGCCTGGCGTGCCCTCACTGCGACGAGGTCATCGACGTATTCGGGCGTGGGGGCGGGGAGAAGCTCGCGAAGGAGATGGAGGTGCCCTTTCTCGGTCGCATTCCGCTGGACCCCGCGGTCGCGGTGGCGGGGGACGCAGGAGCTCCGACGGTCGTGTCCGCTCCAGACTCAGCGGCTGCGCGGGCGCTCGACGCGGTCACGACCGCAGTTGATGAGCAGGTAGCCGCAGCGGTCTGACTGCCTGCGGCTCAGTCGCCTTCGAGCCAGCGACGGTCGGCGTCCGAAAGGGCGCCGCCGCCCTTGGATTTTTGCAGCACCTTCACGACGACCCATCCAACCAGAAGGATCGGGGCCACCTTGAAGAGCAGGAAGGCGGCGAGTCCAAGGGTCAGCGAAAAGACGACACCTACGACGCCCAATACCAGTCCTGCGACCATGATGGTCGCGAGTCCGACGGCGAAGAAGGTGAGCAGTGAGCCGATCATGGGTTTCTCCTTGGCGCAGGGTCGCGTCAGCGGACCCAGATGACTGCGATGCTACCGAACGCGGCATCCAGGTCGATCACGACCCGATGCTCCGCATCAGCGAAGTCCGGCGATTCATACACGTCGCCCCGCTTGATGAGTCCTTCCGAATCGAGGGAAGCCAGGAAGCTGTCCTTCCGAAGCCGAATACCCAGGCCTTCCGGTACGAGAAGTTCCAGGGAGCCGAGACCCATCTGGATGTCCAACTCTGCGTCACGTTTCCAGCGCCCCTCGAGTCCGAGCGTGATCGCTCCGATGCCGGCATCCACCGTGATGCGCTCGGCGTTCAGATTTCCGAGGCCGTGGACCGTGAATTCCGCCGCGCCCGCTTCGAAGGTGGCCTCGTTCATCTGGAGCGGGTTGGGCTCGGAGATGTCCACCAATGACTCCGAGGCTCCCGTGCTCAGTTCGAGGTTCGTCAGAGCGAGCCCTCCGAGGTCGATTTCGGCCTGAACCGCTCCGAATTTGAGCTCGAGGTCCATCGGTACCCCACGGGCCAACTCCAACTCGAGTTCTCCCGCCTCTCGCCCGCGGATGTTGACCCCGCCCCTGTTCGACTCGACCCCGAGTCGGAGTCGGTCACCGGTGAAGTCCGCGACCGGCTCGTACTTGTCTTCGTCGTACCGGAGGTTCATCCGATAGAGGAGGTCTTCGTCGATCGAGCGCACGATGAAGCGCCCAGCACCGTACTCCACAGCGACATGAACCTCATCGCTGTTCTCGAGCTGTCGCGACATCGTCACGCTCTTCCAGCTTTGACCCTCCGCAGCGATCGGCGCCAAAAGCGCTATCGCTACGGCCACCACCCATCCCCGTTTCATCTTCATCACCCCTCGTTCTTCGAGCCTTTGCCGGAGCCCTCTCCGACATCGATTCCCATCGCTTCAGCCCAGGCGGCGTCTGCGTCGTACGTGCCGTAGTGCTCCCGTCGTCTGCCCGCCCGGGTCAGGAGGACCGCACCGAAGCCGATCTGCGCGGCGATGATCGTGACGATCACACCTGCCGCGAAGAGCAGGCCGCTCAGGATGTTGAGGAACGGCGCGATCGAGATCAGGTTGGCCGCTACGAAGGCGGCCGATAGTCCCAGCAGGCCGCCCACGAGCGTGAAGACGGGGTTCGATTTACGAATCCAGCCCGTCCATGGAACGCCACTGTCTGCGAGCCACTCCCCTGCATTCCGAGCCACCGTGATGTAGCCGAGTACTGCAGCCATCATCGCCGCGAGGGGGAAGAGCGGGACCCAGGCGAGTGCTACCGGGATGCCGATGATGGAAATGATCAGCGCGAGCGCACCCAGCAACCAGACAGGCACCAGCAGGAACGTACCGGCGAAACCGACCATCGCAGCGCGTCCGGGCGAACGCCGGGCCGTGTCCGCGATGGCGTCCATGTTCTCCCCCGCGAAGGCGAGGAAGCCGGCACCGATCAGACCGAGAATGAAGACCATGATCAGCTTCTCCACGACGCCACCCACGCCCCGGACAACCGGGCGGATCGGGGACATGATCGAGAAGGACTCGTCATCGTCGAAACGTGCCACGCTGCGGATCTCGTTGCGCAGGTCTCGACGGATCTCCTCGCGAATTTCGTCACGGAGACGATCTCTGAGCTCGGATTCGTCTGCGCGCTCATCTTCCAGCACATCGACGACTCCACCGCGGATTTCTCCGTTGTTTCGAACCACGCGGGCCTCGGCGATCCGAGCCTCTCCCTCGATGTATCCGTCGTTACGGACATCGAGCGTTCCGTCCACGATCACGACGTCGCCCTCGACTCCTCCCTCGACACGCAGTGACCCGCCGATCACGACGACCGTCCCGTCAACGACTGAGCCTTCTTCGATGACCACATCTTCGTCGACGTGGATCTGGAAGGTCTCCTCGAGCCCCTCCAGAGCGTCTTCGAGCACGCCCAGGCGTCCCATCGAGTTCACGAGCAGCTGAATCAGGGAATTATCTTCGCCAACCGAGATCGTGAGCGATCCCTCAGGGCTTTCGGCCTGCGGCTCGGTATTTCGGAGCGCACTTTCGAGCGCTTCGTCCACGGCTCGCGATGCGTCCAATGTTTGCGTGGAGCCCCCTTCAGGTGGCTGCCACAGAACCAGAGCCTCTGCGAGCGCCCCATTTTCCAGCGCCATCGCCTGCCCGAGCAGCGCGCGCCAGGCAACGTCGAGCTCATCACCGGGCTCGAATGAGCCGACGACATCTCCATCGACCCAGACGTCACCATCGTCGAGCGAAATCGCGAACTCGCCGTCATCGGCGAACGCCAATTCCAGCGTAGCACCCGACGAGGAGGCACCGACGTTCTTCGTGACGATCTCACGAAGCTGAGCCTCCACACCCGAAGGTGTGGTGAGGGCCGCCAGACCAAGGAGCAGAAGTGTTTTACGAAGCAAAAGAGACATGTGCATATCGGCCAAACAAGGACCGGTTCGCGAAGAGGTTTCTGTAGAGCACCCGCGAGGCGAGCACACACAGCACGGTATAGGTCAGAATGACCGCCGCCAGCACCAGAGGTGCACCGGTGACGATCTGAAAGAGTGCACGAGCTCCGAACGCGTCCAGGCTCTGGATCACGAGGGCTGAGCTTCCGGAGAAGAGGCTCGTGGCCAGGTCGGCGACCTGCCAAGCCGCGAAGGAGGCGAGTGACCCCAGTGTCAGCGTCGGATGGGAAAACACGGCCCAGGCCATGAGGCCGATGATCGCGGCCGGAGTCACAGCGACCCCCGAGAGTGCCGCCCACGCTTCGCGGGTCTGTGGCACCATTCGCCGCGCCGCCGCTCCGGCTCGCCACCACATCGAGACGGGTGCGAGTTCCCGCGCGGCTTGCTGGATCCGAACCTCGGCCATCACTCGAGCGGACAAATCCGGGGACGGCGCCATGGGCTCGAGCGTCTCGAGGCGGGCCGCCACCGACTGCCAGGCTCCGAGTTCATCGGTGCACGCGGCACATTGGTCGAGGTGAGCCTCCACGCGCGCCACGGCACGGGTGGGCAGGGTCCCATCGACGAAGTCCTGAAGAATACCCTCCGGCACATGCTCCGGTCGGCTCGCACCGAACGCCCCGACCACACGGCCACGAATCCGAGCCGCAAGCGGGATATGACCCGGCACCACCACGTCGGTCATCACGCGAGCCGCGAATCCCTCGGAGGGCGCGAATCGCTCGATCCCATCGAGGCGCTGTAACACGGAAATCCACGCGTCCGCCTCGGAGGTGCACGCGGAACAGGCTCGAAGGTGCTCCTCGATCTTATGTGCCTGCCGAGCCGCGAGCTGTCCGTCGAGGAAGTCGTGGAGCACGTCAGGAGCCAGGTGCTCCCCGATGCCAGGTAGCTCGACACCGGACATGACGCGCTCCGCAAAGCCATCTGCGGGGCCCACGGGCCCGAGATCGCCGAGATCAGCGAACAGGACCCTCCAA
>JBDGVS010000195.1:0-5473 GCA_039585535.1 Gemmatimonadota bacterium
GAACTCGGTGATCGTGTCGCGGATCTCATCCGCATACCCCACGACAACATCCTCTTCGAGCGGGGCGCCATCGACCAGAAGCCGCTCCCGGAAGGAGCAAAGGTGGGGGGACGTGTAGCACGCCGTTCGACGACCGGCGACCCGCAGGATGGAGCCGACGGTCGCCGTGACGGAACCCTTCCCATTGGTACCGCCGACATGGATCGTTTCGTAGGCCCGATGCGGGTGTCCAAGCGCTGCCAGCGCGCGCTCCATCCGGTCCAGGCCGAAATGCACGCCGGTCGGGAGCGTCGGAAAGAGACGGTCGGCGAGCGGGTCCCCCGTGGTCGAAGCCGGATGGTCCGGAGCTTCGGGCATACGCTCCGAGCCGTCCCGCGGATCAGCCCTCTGACTCAGTCGGGCCAACCCGCGTACTGATGTCGCAGGATCGTGGACAGCGTGGATTTCAGCTCGCGACGGTCGACGACCCGGTCGACCATCCCGTGTTCCTGCAGGAATTCAGCGCGTTGGAAGCCACTCGGGAGTTCCTGTTTGATCGTCTCCTCGATCACACGCGGGCCCGCAAAGCCGATCAGTGCACCGGGCTCGGCAATGTTCACATCGCCGAGCATGGCGTATGACGCCGTCACCCCGCCCGTCGTGGGGTGGGTGAGGATCGACACGAAAGGGATCCCTTCGTCGTGAAGTCGGGCCAGAACAGTGGACGTCTTGGCCATCTGCATCAGAGAGTAGATTCCCTCCTGCATCCTTGCTCCGCCGGAGGCTGAGACGATCAGGAACGGAATCTTTCGTTTCAGCGCCACCTTCCCGGCGCGCGCGATCTTCTCGCCGACGACCGACCCCATCGACCCGCCGATGAAGTCGAAGTCCATGACCGCGAGCGATACGTCGATCCCATCCAGCTTCCCGGTACCGGAGACCAGGGCTTCGTTCTTCCCTTTCGCCTCCGCGGCGGCGATTCGGCCCGGATAAGGCTTTAGATCCGTGAATCCGAGCGGATCCGAAGCACGCAAATCCGTGTCCATTTCTTCGAACGTGCCGCTGTCGAGGAGAATGCTGACATAGGCGTGCGCGCCCACGCGGAGGTGGTAGCTACAGTTGGGACAGACGTTGAGATTCTGCGCCAGACGCTCGCGATAGAGAATGTCGCCGCACCCTTTGCACTTATCGAAGACGTCCGTGGGGACGTCGCGTCTGTCTTCCGCCTTGAGCGGCTTCTTGTCCTTACGGAACCAGGCCATGGGACTCCTGTTTCAGATCAGGGGCGCTCGTGCGCCACCCGCACCGCGATCGCGACGGCCACCCAGGACATCAAGAGAAATGTCCCCCCGTAGCTCACGAACGGCAGTGGAATCCCCGTGATCGGCACCATACCGATCGTCATACCGACGTTCACGAAGATGTGGACCGTCCAGGCGCCGAAGATACCGAGCAGTACCAGACCGGCAAAGGCCTGCGACTCCCCCAGACGAGACGCCATGCGCACCAGGCGAGTGAGCACGAAAGCGAAGGTGAGCAGGGCGAGCGCCGTCCCGACGAAGCCGAGCTCCTCTCCGACAACCGCAAAGATGAAGTCCGTGTGCTGCTCGGGCAGAAAGTCCAGCCGCTTTTGCGGTCCATCTGTGAAGCCCTGGCCGCCGAAGCCACCGCTGCCGATCGCCACCCGGGACTGGATCACCTGATACCCCGCCCCACGTGGATCGACCTCCGGGTCGAGAAAGACGAGGAGGCGGTTCTGCTGGTACTCCGCCAGCGAGCTCCAGAGAGGCCGAGAAATGGTCGCGGTCGCGAAGTTGGCGATCACCACGGCGATCGACTCGAACAGCGAGAGCCGGAAGCGCAGCGCAATGAGCACCCCGATCACCAGCAGGATGTAGACCGACCAGACGGTCGTGTTGTAGGAGAGGAAGAGCCCGAGCACCGGACTCGCGACCAGCAGTAACAGCCAGACGGGGGTCGCTGCCCAGTAGAGCATCGCGAAGAGGATGCCTACGAAGGCCATCGCCGTCCCCAGATCGGGCTGAAGCATCACGAGCCCGAGCGGAAGCGCGACGAGCATTCCCGGCTGGATGAGCTCACGGAGAGAGTTCGGCCCGGACTCGCGTGCCGATAGCATCTGAGCCAGGGCAAGGACGGTCGCCAGCTTCGCCACCTCGGCTGGCTGAAACGATAGCGGCCCGAGCGCGATCCAACTCTTCACACCCGCAGCCGTACCGCGCCCCTCTCCGATCAAGAGCGTGGCGCCCAGAAGCAGGATGCTGAAGGCGTAGGACGGGACTGCCGCCCACTCGATCCACGCCAATGGGACCCGCGAGAGGATCGAGAACGCGATCAGCGCGAGTCCAAACCAGCGGAACTGGCGAATCCACGCGCCTTCGGTGACGGAGTTCGGCACGTGTACCTGGCCGGCCGAAAAGATCATCGCGATCCCGAAAAGCGAGAGCGCGAGAATCCCGAGCACCAGCGGCCTGTCGAGTGACCAGCGGTCGAACAGGCGGATCAAGCGCCACCCCCGCCCGACGGCTCTGCGCCGTCCGTGGCGCGGAACGCCGACGGAAAGCGTTGGCGGTACCAGGGTGGTACGGGGCCGATCATGATGTGCTCCCGATACGTCTGCACAGAATCGACGGGAATGCCGTACTTGCGACGGAGGTAGAAGTCCGCCGTCTTGGCCATGATCGGCGCAGCCACCTGCCCGCCGCTCCGCCCGAACTCGATGAGGGCCACCACGACGATCTCCGGAGCCTCTCCGGGTGGTCCGGCCATACCGGCGAACCATGCGTGGTCTTCGGCGAGCCCGCGCACTGAGAGTGGGTTCTGTCCGGTTCCGGTCTTCCCGATCACGTCCCAATATTCGAGAGCAGTCCCGAAGTGCGCGGTGCCGCCGGGCGCTGTGACCATCCGGAGCCCCTCACGGAGCGCTTCGATGTGCTCAGCCTCCAGGCTCAGCTCCCACCCCTCGGCGATCGGAACGCCTTTGGCGATCGATGGCGCCGGCGCCGACCCGTCTCGGGCGAGGGCAACATAGAACTGGGCCATCTTGAGCGGCGTCTGCGAGTTCGGCCCCTGCCCAATCGCGAGGTTGAGCGCCTCGCCCTCCGTCGGCCCATAGAGGTAGATCTCCCCAAAGTTGTCCCGGTACCATTCGGGCGTGTCCGGGAAGATCCCCCGGCTCTCCTGCGGAAGATCGATTCCACACTGCCGACTGAAGCCGATGTCGGTGGCCCGAGTCAGAAGTCGCTCCAGGCCGATCCGAAGCCCGAGCTGATAGAAGTAGACGTCACACGAATTTCCGATCGCCTCGGCCAGTGTGTTGTAACCGTGGCCAGACCGATCCCAGCAACCCCACGAGCGATTCCCCCAATACATCGATCCCGTACAAGGCTCCGGCATGACCTCGTCCGGCGTCACCACGCCGAGGTCGAGCCCGATGCCGGCGGATGCCAGCTTCCACGTGGAGGCCGGAGCGTAGAGACCGAGCACCGCGCGGTCGTACAGGGGCTTGCCTTCGTCCAGGCTCAGGCCAGCCCAGACCGCCTCGTCGATCCCTCCCACGAAGAGGTTCGGGTCGTAGCCCGGAGCCGAGTAGAGCGCGAGCACCCCTCCGTCGGACGGATCGAGCGCGACAACCGCACCGGACATGGAGTCCGGAAAGATTTCGTGGATCCAACTCTGTAGCTCCAGGTCCAGATTCAGATAGAGGTCATTACCTGGAACCGGCGCCCGCGCCTCCGCTCCGCGGAAGTCGCCTACGATCCGGCCACGCGCATCGAACTCGATGTGGCGGATCCCCTGACGTCCCTGGAGGACCGGCTCGTACTGCCCCTCGATGCCGATCTTCCCGACGAGCATCCCCGCCTCGTAGATCGAGTCCGGAAACGACTCCGATCCGAGTTCTTCAGCGGTGATCTCACCGACGTATCCCGTGATATGTCCCGCAGCGCCGCCGATCGCGTAGCGGCGGCGGGGGCGCATCTCGATGTACACGCCGGGGAAGTCAACGCGGCGCTCCTCGATCGCGGCGACTTCGCTGAAATCGGCATCACTATCGACCACGACCTCGCGTCCGTACGCCTCCAGCGTCCGGATGACGCGATTGATTCGCTCTTCCGAGAGATCCATGTGCTCGGACATCGCCTCGAGCGTGGCGCGCACTTCGCGGGTCGGTCCGGGAAGAATCGTGACCTGATACCCAGGGACGTTGTCCGCGAGGATCCGGCCATTCCTGTCGTAGACGGTCCCTCGCGGAGCCGGCACCGGGAGCGTCCGCACCCGGTTCGACGCCGCCTTCAATCGGTGTTCTTCACCCAGGAGAACCTGAATCCGGAAGAAGCCGATCAGGAGCACGCCCACGAGAGCGCCGGTCGCCACGTAGCCACCGAGCGCGCGGCGCTGAAGTTCATGTGGGTGGTAGTCGTTCACGACTCCGCCCCCGCCCCGATCAACGTCCCCACGACGACGCCCACGGCTGCGACGTACAGACTAGCGATGCCTCCATCGATCAGAACCTGTTCCACGAACGGCTGCCTCAATGCGGCCCCTGTGTCTACCCACCCGACCGCGACCCAGTGCACCAGGTCGCGAACCCACTTCCCGATGAAAAGATACGACACCAGGAAGTACTTCGAGTCCCCGACGAAGAAGTCTTTGGTAAGGGCTCCGAGGCACGCGACAACCGCCATGGCCACGCTGTTCGCGCCGAAAGAGAGCACGCTGAGCGCATCCTCGAGGAGGCCGAAGAAGAGCCCCAGGCCGGCGGAACGACCGAGTCCGACCTCACGCGAGGCGAGGAGAATCCCGAGGGTGAGGAGGTCCGGAGCTCCGCGACCGTAGGAGAAGCCCACGTGCAGCAGCAGGTGGACTGCCGCCAGCAGCAACGCCAAGATCCAGAACTTGACTGCGGCTCCGTCACTCATCGGACCGAATCCAGGGCCCATACCACTCCCACATCGTCTTCCGTTCTGCCCGTGAGGACGAGGACGTGGGTGGCCGCGCCGGGCTCAACGACCGGAGCGAGCCAATAGCTCTTTCTCCAGTCGCCCTGCTCCTCGGCCAGTCCGTCGATACGTCCGATCGGGATTCCGCGGGGAAAGATGCCGCCGAGCCCGCTCGTCACCACCAGGGCACCGTCCGTGACGCCCTGGTTGAACGGGATTCCGTTGAGCATCAGCCGGTCTTCCTCACGGAAGCCACCCTCCTGACGCTCCACGAGTCCGAAGGCCGACCCGTCCTCGATCATCGCACTGGCGCGAAAGTCGGGGTGTGTCCAATCCATCCCCATCGCATCGCGACTGCGCGCTTCACGGATCACACCCACCAGCCCGAAGGGGCCGACAACGGGTGAACCCTTATCGATGCCGTCTTGCCGCCCCACGTCGACGAGGAACATGCTCTCGGACCCCGGGGTGCCCGGCCGAAGAAGGGTCGCCGGCAAATACTCCACGCCTGCCCGCTCGGCGAGACCGAGCAGCGT
>JBDGVS010000196.1:0-5407 GCA_039585535.1 Gemmatimonadota bacterium
ACACGGGGGGAATCGTTGAGGGAAGCGATGATGTGCTCGAGGTCCCCATCCGCGAGCAGGCCATGGTCGCGGTCGACCAGGCTGACGTCATCCTGTTTCTGGTCGACTCGAAGGTGGGGGGGCACCCGCTCGATGAGCGCCTCGCCGAGGTCCTGAGAAAGACGTCGAAGCCCGTGATCGTGGTGGCCAACAAGGTCGACAACCTGCCTCACGACCAGAGCTGGGTCGACTTCTGGTCGCTCGGCATGGGCGAGCCGGTTCCCGTAAGTGCTTTGTCTGGTAAGGGTTCAGGAGATCTGCTCGACAAGGTTATCGAGGTCCTTCCTGATTGGGACGAGGATCATGAGGAATCAGGTGAGATCCGTGTCGCGGTCGTCGGAAAGCCGAACGTCGGAAAGTCCAGCTTCGTGAATCGCCTGATCGGGGAAGAGCGTACCGTGGTGTCCGACATCGCGGGCACAACACGCGACCCGATCAATACGTATTTCAAATACCATGGCCGCTCGCTGGTGTTTGTCGATACCGCTGGCCTGCGCCGACAGGCGAAGGTCAAAGACAGCATCGAGTACTACAGCGCGATCCGGACCGATCGGGTGGTTCACACGTCGGACGTCTGCGTGGTCCTGGTGGACGCCAGCGAGGACGAGCTTCACGCTCAGGACGTACGTATCGCTCAGACGGCATGGGAGGCAGGCAGGGCCGTGATCCTGATCGCCAACAAGTGGGATCTGGTCAAAAAGGACACGATGACCGCGCCGGAGTGGGAGAAGAAGGTCCGCACACGAATCCCCTTCCTGCAGTGGGTGCCCATCGTGTTCGCATCCGCAGAAACCGGGCAACGCGTGCGAAAGGTCCTCGACCTGATCCTGGCCGTGAACGACGAGCGTTCTCGCCGAATCGATACGAGTGAGGTCAACAAGGTTCTGGAGAAGCTGGTGGGTCGTCAGCCGCCGCCCCACTATCGCGGACGCCCCGTCAAGGTGAAGTACGCGACAGAGGCATCTGTGCGCCCGCCTACATTCGCGATCTTCGCCAACTTTCCGAAGGCGATCCCTGAGCACTACGTTCGGTATCTCCACAACGGATTTCGGGATGCGTGGTCCTTCATGGGGACACCCATTCGCCTTCGCCTCCGCACCACCAGGGACGAGCCTCGCACGTGATCTACGCCTTCCTCGCACTTTCGTACCTCCTGGGCGCTACGCCCACGAGTTACTGGGTTGGGAGGGTGTTTCACGGTAAGGATCTACGTGAGCACGGGTCAGGTAATCTCGGTGCCACAAACGCCTTGCGGGTTTTGGGCTGGAGGTCGGCTCTCCCGGTCGTCCTCATGGATACTCTGAAGGGGTACATCCCCGTGTCGCTCTTTGCGGAGCTGGCGGGGGTCGGTTTCCCGTGGACGCTCGCGCTGGGGACGGCGGCGATTCTCGGACACATGTTCAGCCTCTGGGTGGGCTTCAAAGGTGGGAAGGGAATGGCTACAAGCGCGGGGGTGTTCCTCGGTCTGGCTCCGTGGGCCGTCCTCATCGGCTTCGCCCTCTGGTTACTGCTGACGCTCGCTACCGGATACGTATCCCTCGCCTCGATCGCCGCGGCGGCCGTCCTCCCTCCGCTCATCGCGGTCACGCCGCATCAGGGGGGAGACGCGCTCGTGTGGTTCGCGACGCCCCTGGCCGTGTTTGTCGTGTGGAAGCATCGGGCGAACATCGGGCGGCTGATGAGAGGGGAGGAGAATCGTTTTCGCCGGGGCTCGTCCCAGGAAACTCCACAGGATGGGCCCGGGGTGTCCGCTGACGCCGAGGTGCCCTCGTGAGTGCGCTCCGGGCAGCCGTCGTGGGCGCCGGGGCGTGGGGCACCGCGCTGGCCAAGGTGCTCGCGGACGCAGGTCACGACGTATGCCTCTGGTCGTACGAGGCAGAGGTCGCGGCTTCGATCAACGAGCGCGACGAGAACCCCTACCTGGCAGGAGTCACGCTGCCGTCGAGCCTGCGCGCAGATCCGGATCTCGCACGCGCCGTCGGTGGAGCCGATCTCGTTGTGTCGGTCAGCCCCTCCCAGGTGGTGCGTGGCGTCATGCAGGAGGCGGCGCCGAGTCTCCGACCCGACGCACAGATCGTCAGCGCATCGAAAGGCGTGGAGTTTGGCACGCTCCTGCGGATGGACGAGGTCCTCTCAGAGGTCCTCCCGTCGGAGATGATGGAGCGATTCTGCGTTCTCTCGGGACCGAGCTTCGCGAAGGAAGTCGCCCTCGGAACCCCCACTGCGGTGGTCGCCGCGAGCGGGGACGAGGCCGCGGCGCTTCGGGTTCAGGAAGCGTTTCAGACCCCCTGGTTCCGCGTCTACACCAACCTCGACGTCATCGGGGTCGAGCTCGGGGGCGCACTCAAGAATGTGATCGCTCTGGCTGCGGGAATGACTGCTGGCCTCGGATTTGGACACAATACCACCGCGGCCCTCATCACTCGGGGGCTCGCGGAAATGACCCGACTCGGGGTCGCCCTCGGTGCGCGTCAGGCTACCTTCTACGGGTTGGCTGGCATGGGTGATCTGGTGCTGACATGCACGTGTTCGCTGAGCCGCAATCGGACGGTCGGATTCCGTTTGGGGCAGGGGGAATCCCTCGAAGAAATCCTGGCCGACATGACGGCGGTCGCCGAGGGCGTGAAGACGGCATCAGGCGTCTACGAGCTGGCGCGCCGTCATGATGTTGAGATGCCGATCACGGAGCAGGTGTACGCGATCGTCGAGGAAGGACGCAGTGCCGAGGAGGCACTGCGGGCGCTCATGGAGCGCGACCCGAAGCCGGAAGAATGGTCCTGAGCGGAGATCCCATGGAAGGCAACCAGCCCATCGCGAAGAAGGTCTACTACTCGATTGGTGAAGTGTGCGACCTCTCGGGCCTCAAGCCCCACGTGCTCCGGTACTGGGAGACGCAGTTCGACGTCCTGAATCCGACCAAGAACCGAGCAGGCAATCGCGTCTATCGGTCCCGTGACGTCGAGGTCGTACTCCTGGTGAAGAAGCTCCTCTACGAGGAGAAGTACACCATCGAGGGGGCCAATCAGAAGCTCATCGACATGCGGCGTGCCAACGAGCTCCGCAGCGGAGGACACGATGTAGTGGCGCCCGAGTTCCTGAGCGGCATCAAGAGGGAACTCGAGGAACTGCGGGAATTGCTCAATCCTCCTCCCGCGCCGGGAGCCTGACGCCGGGATGAACGTCCTTTGTACGAACGACGACGGCTATCTGTCGTCAGGTATCGGGGTGCTGTCCCGAGCCGCCAGTACCCTCGGCACGGTGACGATCGTAGCCCCCGACCGGGAGCAGAGCGCCACCAGCAACTCGCTCACGCTTCATCACCCACTGCGTGCCCGTCGTTCTCGAGACGGAGCGTGGATCGTAGACGGGACTCCGACAGATTGCGTCATCCTCGCGCTGAGCGAACTCCTGCCTCAGCGCCCTGATTTCGTGGTATCCGGGGTCAACCACGGCGCGAATATGGGCGAGGACGTCCTGTACTCGGGCACCGTTGCCGCTGCGATCGAGGCGACGATCATCGGTATCCCCTCCGTCGCCCTGTCGTATTGCGGGGCATTTCCGGAGGAGCTCGAAGGCTTCGAGGGTCTGGTCGGGTCGCTGCTGGAGACGCTGGTCCAGCGGAATCCGTTCCCGAAAGACACACTGATGAACGTGAACATCCCCGCGCTTCCGCCATCGGAGGTGAAGGGGATTCGGGTCACGACGCTGGGGCGCCGCCGGTATTCGGGGTCGATCACCCGCGGAAAGGACCCCTCCGGCAACGAGTACTTCTGGATCGGAGGCGGTGAAGTCCAATGGCGTGGGCCTGAGGATTCCGACTTTCAAGCTGTCGAGGACGGGTACGTCTCCGTGACGCCGCTACATCTCGACCTCACCAACCACGGACTCCTCGAGGACATCCGCGCGTGGGATCTGACGCTCTAGAAGACCGTCGCTTCGTCGGCTATCGCCGGAAGCTCATCGAGGACATCCGGGCGCGCGGGGTGGATGACCTCGAGATCCTCCAGCTGTTCGATCGGATTCCACGGCACGCGTTTCTGCCTGAGGGAATGGAGCCTCGCGCGTACGAGGACAATCCGATCCCGATCGGCTTCGGCCAGACCGCATCGCAGCCCTCGCTCCAGGCACACTACCTCACAATCCTTCGGCCGCGGCCCGATGAGAAGGTGCTGGAGATCGGGACGGGGTGCGGCTTTCTGACCGCGCTGTTGTGCCTCATGGCCGATCGCGTCTACAGCATCGAGCGCGTGCGCGAACTCAGCCAGCGATCTCGAAAGGCTCTGGATTCGTTCGGGATCAAGAATGCGGCGTTGATGGTCGGGGACGGGACGATTGGGTGGAGGAAGTACGCTCCCTACGACGTCATCGTGGTCTCAGCGGCGTCGCCCAGTATTCCTCCGGCACTCGTCGATCAGCTCGCCGATGGAGGCCGGATGCTCATTCCTGTAGGAACTCGCGACATCCAGGAGCTCGTGCTCGTGCAGAAAACGGGGTTTGCCGTGACGGAAGAGAAGGTGGAGGGCGAGGTGCGCTTCGTGCCCCTCCTGGGTCGTTTTGCGTGGGAAGAGGACGGCGAAGGATGAGTGAGGCACAGCAGGAAATTCCTCGGGACAACCCGATTCGCCGTCTCTACGACTGGGTGCTCCACTGGGCGGACACGCCCTACGGTGTCCCGGCGCTCTTCATCATTTCCTTCGCGGAGTCGTCGTTCTTTCCGCTCCCGCCGGATCCGTTGCTGCTCGCTCTTTGTCTCGGGGCCTCGAAGCGCTCCCTCCGTTTCGCTGCCGTTTGCACGATCGCATCGGTGCTCGGGGGGCTCGCAGGATACGCCATCGGGGCAGGGGCATGGCATCTCGCGCAGGACTGGTTCTTCATGTACGTCCCCGGTGTCTCGCAGGAGGCTTTCGAGGGTGTGCGCGACTTCTACGACCGCCATGGCTTCGCCGCGGTGTTCCTCGCGGGTCTGACTCCGATCCCCTACAAGGTCTTCACCCTGGCGTCGGGGGTATTCGGCATCAACCTCGGGATCTTCATCCCCGCCTCCATCCTGAGTCGCGGACTGCGCTTCTTCCTCATCGCAGGCCTCGTGTGGAAGTTCGGTCCACCGATCGAGCGTTTCATCGATCGACACTTCAATCGGCTCGTGATCTTCTTCAGCGCACTCTTCGTAGCAGGCTTCGTCGCGATCGAATTCCTGCTGTAGGCTCCGCTGCAGGAATCAGGAAAACCTTTGTTCGCTGTGCGCTGGGCCGCCTATATTGGCGCGGCGGGCAGGGTGCCCGTGCAGGTGACGTGAGCCGGCCCGCAGCCCAAGTACGGAGTCCTGAGGCATGAGCGAGAATTCGAACGGCAGTCGACTGCCTCCGCC
>JBDGVS010000197.1:0-5403 GCA_039585535.1 Gemmatimonadota bacterium
GGATGAAGCCGTACGGTCTGGGGAGCACCCTGAGCGGGGAGCGCTACGACGAGCGGGCCAATGACGGCGACGTAGGGCTCGACGTGAAGTGGGGCCTGACGCCACGCATGACACTCGACCTCACCGTGAACACGGACTTCAGCCAGGTCGAGGTCGATCGCGAACAGGTGAACCTCACCCGCTTCTCGCTGTTCTTTCCCGAACGCCGGGACTTCTTCCTGGAAAACGAGGGGACATTCGGCTTTCAGGACATCTCGATCCGGAACTACAGGACGGGGAGCAGCCCGAGCCGCTTCCGGCTCTTCAACTCCCGCCGGATCGGTTTGGCGGACACCCGCGAGGCGCTCCCGATCGGGGGCGGAGCACGTCTGACGGGCCGCATCGGCGATCGATTCGAGGTGGGGTTCCTGGACATGCAGACCCGCTCGTATCCTGAACTTTCGGACGGGTCGACCTACACGGCCGAGAACTTCGCCGTGGGTCGCGTGAAGGCGCAGCTACTCGGTGGCGGTACGACGATCGGTGGCATGTTCGTCAATCGACAGGAGACCGGTGGCCCGAACCCGTCGGCGTTCAACCGCTCGTACGGAATCGACGTGAATTCGCAGGTGTCGCAGAATCTCCTGGTCTCGACGTACTGGGCGCGCACCGACGACTCGTCGCCCGTGGGACCCGACGCCAACATCGGGATGCTCCAGGCCGCGTATCGTGGAGCGTTCTGGAACGTGTCCGGGCTGGTCAAACACGTCGGCGACGGCTTCGCTCCCGAGACGGGTTTCGTGGATCGCACGGCGGTCCGGCGGTACTTCGCGACCGCCGGCGTCCACCCTCAGATCCTCCGCTTCGGCATTCGCGAAGTGAACCCGTACATCGACTTCGACACCTACACGAATCTGGATGACGCAGTCGAGACGCGTCGGGTCGAAGCCGGTGCAGTCGTGTCGTTGCTCGCGGGCGGACAGATCACCGCGACGGTGGCGGACCGTTACGAGAGGCTCTTCGAAGAGACTCCAATCGCCGGTGCTCCGGTGCCGGAGGGCACGTACGAGTGGATCGAGCCCGCGCTGCGTCTCTCGACGCCGGGGAACCTCCCACTGTTCGTGTCGGGCTCGGTCCAATGGGGGGACTTCTACGACGGTACGCGCTCGTCGGTCTCCGGCGATCTCACCTTCCGGCCCAACGAGCATGTCTCCCTGGAGGTCGGAGCGCAGCGGAACGATCTGGAGCTCGGAGGAGAAGCCTTCACGGCCGATCTCTACAGCGCCGGGGTTCGCTACGCGTTCAACACGAAGGTCTTCTTTCTTGCCTTCGTTCAATACAACGAAGCGACCGACGAGCTGATCTCGAATGCGCGCTTCAATCTGATCCACGCGCCGCTCTCCGACATCTTCCTCGTCCTCACGGAACGCCGGAGTCTCGCGGACGGGGTGACCACTCCCGTTCTCGAGCGGGGACTCACCCTGAAGGTTACGAAGCTGCTGGCGTTCTGACCGGCTCGGTCGGGTCGGCGGCGCCCACCCACTTTACGGCCGCGTCCACGGCAGGTCGGAGTTCGGGGAAGTAGCGCTCCGGTCCGATGAGGTCGCGGATGCCACCGGCGAGGAGTTTGTCGTCGAGGGGCTCCTTCACCCCGCTCAGATATATGCGTCCCCCCTGACTGCGAACCTCGTACAGGATCTCGTGGAGCATGTGCAGGCCCGTCGAATCCGTCCGGTTCATCGGATAGCAGTCGATGACGAGTGCGGTCCGGGGTGACGAGAGCGCGTCTGCGAAGCTCTTCCTCGCGGCGTCGCGAAACGCCTCCGCGTTGCCGTAGAAAAGAGAAGCGTCCATCCGGAGCACCGCGACTCCCGGCTCGACGATGGCGTCTGGCCGGTTGAGGACGCTCCGGTACTGATCGGTACCGGGGACGCGACCGAGGACGCTGATGCGAGGCCGGGCGATCTGCTGCAGAAGGACGGCGATGGACAGCCCCGCTCCGATCAGGATGCCCTCCTCGATGCCGAAGACCAGGGTGGCGAGGAAGGTGGCGATCATGAGGCCGAAGTCTCGGCGATCGACATGCCAGAGCTTGCGAGCCTCCTGGACGTCGATCAGGCCGAGGACCGCCACGATGATGATCGCGCTGAGGATCGCCTTCGGCAGGTGATGGAAGAGCGGCGTCAGGAAGAGGAGCGTAACCGCAATGACGCCCGCGCTGACGAGTGCGGCGACCTGCGACCGGGCGCCTGAGTCCACGTTCACGGCGGTGCGTGAGAAGCCACCGGTCGCCGGGAAGGACTGGAAGAAGCCGCCTGCGATGTTCGCGATACCGAGTGCTTTGAGTTCCTGGTCGGCGTCGATGTCGTAGCGATACCGAGAGGCGTAGACCTCGGCGACGGCGATCGCCTCCATGAAGCCGCCCAGCGCCATCGCGATGGCCACCGGGATGAGTGCCTTCACATCGGGGAGCCCCAGCGAGCTCTCCATGCCCGGCAGGCCGAGCATGGAAAAGCCTGGTAGCGCGAAGGAGGGCAGCCCCGACGGCACGGCCCCGACGATCTGGACCCCGCGCTCTCCGAAGCCGAAGAACCAGGACCCGAGTGTCCCCAGGAGGACGATGATCATGGGAACCGGGAGCTTCGGGAAGATCCGGCGGACGCCGATCCCGGCGGCCAGAGCGGCACCTCCGATCGACAGCGTCAGGAGGTGCGTCGCGGACCACGTGCCCGCGAGTTCGATCAGCATTTCGTGAACGTGACCGCGCGAGATCGCCAGCCCGGTCAGCCCACCGAGCTGGCTCGTGGCGATCATGATCGCTGCCGCCGACGTGAAGCCCGCGAGCACCGGGTGCGACAACAGATTCACCAGGAAGCCGGCACGGAGCAGCCCCATGCCCAGTTGGATCACCCCGACGAGCAGGGTGAGCATGATGGCGAGCGTCACGTAGCGAGCGGCGTCGCCCTGGGCGAGCGGTGCCACTCCGTTGGCGACGAGCAGCGCCGCCATGGCAACGGGCCCGACCGACATGTGCCGTGACGTGCCGAGCAGTGCGTAGAGAGCCATCGGCACCACGGCTGCGTAGAGACCGTACACCGGTGGTAGTCCTGCAATCAGCGCGTACGCCATTCCCTGGGGGATGAGCACCACGCCCACGGTCAGACCTGCTGCCAGATCTGCCATGAACCCCTCGCGATCGTACCCCGCGAGGGAGCGGGTGAGAGGGAGTCTTCTCCCCCTCACCCGACCCGTATGGGCCTCAGCGGTCAAGCCACCCCCGCCGGGACCGCAGCGGCCCCGAGTCCCGGCCACGACGTGAACATCCCGTCGACCAGCGTCACATCGTATCCGTTACGGGCGAGCAGTGCGGCGGCGGCCGATGCCCGGTTGCCGGAGCGGCAGTACGTGAGGACCGGCTTGTCTTTCGGCACCTCGGCCATGCGACTCGCCAGTCGGGTGTGGGCGATGTTCATCGCACCGGGGACGTGCCCGGTTCCGTACTCCGCCGCTCCGCGAACGTCGAGGATGGTGTAGGTCGAGGAGTCGACCTCGGCTCCCAGGTCGTGGAAGTCGATTCGCTCGATGACCTCCTCGGAGAGCCCGCACTCCACGAGCGACGACGGAGCCACGAAGCCGGCGATGTTGTCGTACCCGATTCGGACCAGCGTCCGGACCGCCTCGTCCACCTCTGCGGCTTCGACGATCAGATAGATGTCGGTGGCAGGGTCGACGTACGAGCCCACGATCATCGCGAAGTTGATTCCCAGCGGAGCGTGCAGAGAGCCGGGAATGTGGCCGGCCATGAAGGCCTTTCTGTCGGCACGGGTGTCGACGATGACTGCGCCCTCCGAACCACCCCGCTCGGCGAGCTCCTCGATCGAGTACAGCTTCGGTGCGGGTACGTCGCCGAGCACGGGCACGCCGTTCTTGTTGAGGTCCTTCATGCGTGCGAAGTAGAGCGGCGGCTCGGGCTGGCCGTCGAGGATGGCGGCCACGAAGCCCTCTTCCTCGCGGAAGGAGAGCGAGGCGTTGAAGCGTCGCTCGTAGCCCACTGTCGACTGCGGAATCGAGCCGAGCGCTTTGCCGCATGCACTTCCAGCACCGTGTCCCGGCCACACCTGCACGTGGTCCTCGAGGTCGAGGAAGCGCTTGGTGGACTCGAACAGGCGACGAGCCGAAGGCTCACGCGCTCCGGTGACACCCGCTGCGGTCTCGAGGAGGTCGGGGCGACCGAGGTCACCTACGAAGACGAAGTCGCCCGACGCGATTCCCATCGGCTCACTCGCGCCTCCGCCCATGTCCGTGATGAGGTAGCTCATGTGCTCGGGCGTGTGACCCGGCGTGTGCAGCGCCTGGATCTTGATGTTGCCGATCATGAACTCGTCGTTGTCGTGGAGGAAGTGGACGTCGTACTCCGAGTCCTTCGCCCAGTTGTACTTCCAGTCGGCGTCTCCTTCGTCCGAGACGTAGAGCTTCACGCCGTGCTGCTCTCCAAACTCACGGAGGCCCGAAAGGAAGTCCGCGTGGATGTGCGTTTCGGTCGCGGCTACAATGCGCAGCCCTTCCTCGGCCGCGATCTTCACGTAGCGATCGATGTCGCGCTCCGGGTCGATGACGAGGGCTTCACCGGTGCGCTGACAACCCACGATGTAGGCGTACTGTGCGAGTTCGGCGTCGAAGATCTGGCGAAAGAACATGTGTCGGTCTCCTTTAAGTCGGGTCTCAGGTGTGAGGCAGGCGGTGGCGCAAAGCGCCGTAGCTCCAGACGCCCACCAGGGCGCTGAGGAAGGCAACGATCATCACCGTGACGCCGTTGCCGAAAAGCACGTAGATGGGTCCAGGACAGGCACCGAGTAGTCCCCAGCCGAGGCCGAAGACGGTGCCTCCGAGCCAGTACTGCCAGCCGGGGCCCTGGAAGGTGTTGGTCGGGATCTCCATCGGACGGTTCGTGAGCGACCGAGCTTCGAGGCGCTTGATGAGCTGCACTCCGAGCGCCCCGACCGCGACCGCCGATCCGATGATCCCGTACATATGGAAAGCCTGGAAGCGGAACATCTCCTGGATGCGGAACCAGGACACGACTTCGGCTCGTGTGAAGACGATCCCGAGCACCACACCGAGCACCAGGTAGGGCCAGAGTCGTTCCGGCTTCGTGGCCATCGACTCGGTGGTGTGCGCTGCGCCGGATCCAGACTGCGTGGTGGTCTCCGCGTTCATCAGGAAGCTCCGCCGAGAATGAGGGGGAGGAGAACGTGGGTCGACAGCAGGCCGCCCACGAAAAAGCCGATCACGGCGACGAGCGAGGTGACCCGCAGGGCCGCGAGACCAGAGATGGCGCGGCCGGAAGTGCACCCGTTTGCGTAGCGGGTGCCGAATCCCACCAGGAATCCTCCGCCTACGATGAGCACGAGGCCCGGGAGGCTC
>JBDGVS010000198.1:0-5371 GCA_039585535.1 Gemmatimonadota bacterium
AGGCTCAGGCGCCGGCCCGGGGCGAGGCGAATCTGACGTTGAAAGCGGGGGGGCATGGACGGTCTCCAATGGGCCGGGCTCACCGACCGGGTACGCCACAATTGAAGGCGTACGTCGGTCCGGAGGAAGGCACGCCTCGCCGTCAGCGATCGGTCAGGTCCCCGCTAGAACCGCAGCAGCCGCGTCCCCTTAACCGTGAACACCGCGGCTCCTCGTCTTCCGCGGGCTGACGCTAGCTCCCCACTCCACTTCGACGGTGCCGCCGGCGGAGTCTCCCCGTGAAGAGTTCGGAATGCTCCTCTGCGAACTCGAGTAACCGACGTGTCGCTCCGTCAGGTGCCCGCTTGCCCTGCTCCCAGGCCCGAACGGTCTCTGGGCTCACGTTTAGGGCCGCGGCGAATAGCGGCTGAGAAAGGTCCATGTGGATTCGGATCTCCCGAATGCGCGCCGCGCCGTACATGGGTGGGGGCTCAACTGCGGCGTCCGCAGCGGTATACCGGACCGTGCGAGCAGGCTCGAGATCTCCGTGGTGAATCCGGACGGCTTCGTGAGCCGACTCGAGTAGCCTGCTGCCGAATTCGGGGGCCTTCGCGTCTTCCATCAACTCTCCTCCTCGAGCACCCGGGCGACTGCCCGCAGCGCGTTCTCCTGTGCTCGCGTCAGGTCGTCCTTCACGCTCTTCGAGTACACGTCGATCAGGTAGATGCGACTCCTGGTCTGAATGAAGTAGTAGACCACCCGTGTGCCCCCGCTCTTGCCTTCCCTGTGTCCCGATCGGGCAAAACGCAGCTTGCGAAAGCCGCCGGTGCGCTCGATCACCGGGCCTCTTCTTGGATCACCCAAGAGGAGTAGCTCAAGGAGTCGTCGGTCGGCTTCCGTGAGGAGCTTCTTCGCCGACACCTCGAATACTCGTGTGGAGATGAACTCCATACAGGATTCGTCACCCGGAATAAGCATGGTACTGAGTACCAGTGCAGTCAATATCGTCCGGCACTGAGGAAGTGCGTTTGTGCGGCTCGAATAACGACTGGCGTGTGGGCGCGATGAATGGCTCGATGAGACTTCGCGGTCGACGTTGGTCGAACTGGCGTCACACGAGAAAACGCCTGCCGACTCGCTCCCCTTTCTCTACGATGTGGAGCCCAGGCACGTCGAGACGCCCGCGCTGAAGCGGCGAATCAGGCTTGCACGATGATCTGCGGGGCGGCAGACCTGGCGGCATTGCTTCAGGGGTCCACAGACCCCCTCAGAACCGCAGCAGCCGCGTCCCCTTGACCGTGAACCCGCGGCTCCTCACCCCTCCGAAGCCACCCGGCGACATGTAGTTCTGCTCGTCGGTCCATACCAGGAAGAGTTCACTCCCCGGCAGGTACTCCCACCGGAAGCGGAGATTGCTGGAGAAGATCTCCGCGGCCTCGTTGTACTGCAGGAGCGAGCTGAAGAACATGCGGGGCGTGAACGCGTAGTCGAGCCGGAGGCGATAGACGGCCTGTGTGGCCTCGCCGTCGGGCGTCTCGAGCCAGTTCAGGCTGAAGCCGGGCTCGAAGGAGAGGTGCGAATTCACGACGACCCGGCTCTGGTTCACGTTGATGGACTGGATCGTTCCGTCGTAGAAGCCACCCCACTGGTACGCGATGTTGCCGGCGATGCGGCGCTGGGTCCCTCCGTTGAACGACGCACGGTAGCTCGTGAAGGTGTAGCGCCCGACCGGGATCTCGAGATCCGAGGAGATCGGAAACGCCTCGTCGATCCGCTCGAACTCGCGCGTGGCCTGGATGGACCAGCGGTCGCTGTTCTCCATCTCGACGTCGAAGCGTCCGAGCTGACGACGGGACTGCATGAGGCCGTCTCCGTCATCGAAGTAGTCGATGCTCGCTTCCCAGGTGAGCTTGCGAATCCACTCGATGGAGGCAGGCCGAGGGCTGAAGCGCGCCGAAGCCGCGCTCTTCTCGAAATCGAAGCGTCGGACGAATCCGATCTCCGGATTGAAGCCCTCGCCGACCTGGAGGTGTGACGCGGTCAGGCCGTACTTGTCACCCGCATAACTCAGCGCGGCCTGCCAGCTTTCGTCCCCACCGGTGACATCCGGACTCTGCGTCTGAGCCCAGTACGCGCCGGCCTCGAAGTTCGGTCCGAAGGCGAACGATGCGTCGACGCCGTATGCCTGGCTCGAGCCGTCGCCGGCCTGCGCGATGTTGCGGTTCGTGAAGATCGCCCCGATCGCGCTGCGTCCGAGGACGTCGCGCTTCAGGCGCACCACCGAATAGTTCGTGCTCTCGATCTCCGTGCCCGGAACGTCGTCGGTCTGGATGTTCACCGCCCCGATGGCCCACGGCCCTTCCTTCCCGGTCACGCGCCCGCCCGCGATGATCGGCACCATCTCACCCTGGTCCAGCCCGATCCGCCGACTGTAGAACATGGTCGGAGTGTCGCCGCCGCCTCCACCGAAGCGACCGCTTCCGCCACCGCCCCGGAAGCCACCCAGGCCGCCCCGGCCGAAGTTGAAGACGCCCCGGCCCTCGAGGAAGAACTCACGCTTCTCGGGGAAGAAGAGGCTGAAGCGGGTGAGGTTCACCTGCTGTTCGTCGACCTCGACCTGCGCGAAGTCCGTGTTGTAGGTGAGGTCTGCGGTGAGGTTCGCGGTGATGCCGTACTTCAGATCGAAGCCGACGTCTCCGTCGAGCTCCTTCGAGACAGGTGGGTCGGAAAGGTTGTTCGTGGTCAACGAGCCGATCGCGTACGGCTTGAGTTCGAGGTTGTTACCCGCAGCAGGGAGGTCGAGCCCGACGAGCGTGCCCGCAGCGGAGATGCGGTTCAACGCTTGGGGACCTGCGAGGAAGGGTGGGACGGGGTTCAGATACGCCCACTCGTTCTTGTGACGGATCGAGCGGCGGAGCTGCAGGCCCCACATCTGATCGGGTCCCGAGATGTAGCGGAGCGATTTGAAGGGGATCGCCATTTCCACGACCCACCCGCCGTCGAACTCCCCACCCTTCACGTCCCAGACCGGGTTCCAGTCCGAGTTCACATTCCCCTCGTCGATGACCGCGTAGTCCGCCCGCGCCCCGAGGGGATTGGCGTAGAACATCATGCCGTTTCGACGGTCGTAGAACGTGTCGAACATGACGCCGAAGTGCTCGTTGTTGCGGAGCCCCGGCGTGTCGCGACGATACTCGTTGACCACCCACTCCTCGGGGGGAGCACCGTCCCAGCACCGGCAGGTGAGGTAGATGTTCTCGTCGTCGAACATCACCCAGACATCGGTGCGCTCCGAAGAGGGATCGCCAGAGACCGGCACCACCTGCACGAAGTCGCCGAAGGGGGCGTAGTCGGCGTAGACGGCATCATCGAGGCGACCGTCGAGCTCGAGTGGCGCGTCGAGTCGGATGGCGCGCACCGTAGCGCGGCCGCGGTCGTCGCGGGTGCTCGATACCGGCCACTCGGGGGCGGGCGAGCCGTCGAGGATCTGGCGTGGGCCGGAGGGCGGGCGCTCCTGGTCCTGAGCGGCGACCGGGGCGGCCACGAGTAGCAGGGCAACGAGGACCGCTGCGGCGCTGGCCGCGAGGGGCGTGGCCGTGCTGAGGGCGTGGGTGTGCGAGCCGGTCATGGGCGTGGGATGTAGAAGCTATCCCGAACGCCAGGGCGGGGCGGCGCGACCGGGGACAATTGGAGCCGCGCGAGTATCGACCGGGGTGGGTAGGGGCGCAAGGGATTGCTGGTGCGCCGGGCGTGCCCGGGGAAGTGCCTTGTGGTTACGATATGAGTAGATCGTACTCACAACATGAGTACCAGACTCCAAGTGATCCTGGACGAGCCCGAACTCCAGGAGATCCGGGCGGCAGCGGAACGTCGGCGGATGAACGTTTCTGAATGGGTGCGGTTTGTTCTGCGCGAAGAGCGGGCTCGGGAGCGTACCGGCCGCAGTGGTGCGTCTGCGGTACGTGAGTCGCGGGGCGCCTATCGTGGAGCAACCGCCTCTGCCCCCAACCGGGTGCGGGTAGAGATCGAGGTGAAGGAGTCGCTCCTGGATGCCGTCCAGGAGCGCTACCGATTGCCCACGCGCCGTGCGGTAGTCGAGTTCGCACTCCGTCGTGTAGCTGTCGTGCCCATGTCGAAGAACGAGGCACTCGCGATGCAGGGGGATGGGTGGGACGGTGATCTTGGAGCGATCCGTTCCGGCGACGACCCGCAGACGTTGTGATCGTCGACACCTCGGCCTGGGTCGGGTACCTCCGGGGAAGTGGGAGTGCTGCTCACACGCGCCTCCGCGACGCCATCGAAAAGGACGAGCCGCTCGCAACACCGGCCCCCGTCCTGATGGAACTACTCGCTGGCTGCTCTGACGAGGCGGCTGTCCTCCGCATCCAGCGTATGCTGGCTCGGTACGAGATCCTCGAGGTCGAAGGGCTTACAGACTTCGAGGACGCAGCTGGGATCTACCGAGCGTGCCGCGCAGGAGGAGAGACGGTGCGCTCGATGGTGGATTGTCTGATCGCCGCGGTTGCGTTGCGGGAGGGCAGACCGCTCCTGACAGTGGATCGTGCCTTTGACGTGATCACGCGCTACGCCGGGCTGGAGCTGGCCTGAAGCGCGGCAGCGCGTGGCTTCCCCCGGGGGCTGCCCTTGCGATCTCCCCTCCGAGGCCGTTGGGTACGTGGCCCACACCATCGCGGAGATCCCGTATGCCCCGTCGCTCGTCCTCTTCCAGGACGCCCCGAATGCGTATCGCACTCGGCGCGATCCTCCTGGCGGTCGCACCGTTCGCCTCCGCACCGCTCGCGGCACAATCCTTCTCCACCGACGCGTTCGACGCGTACGTGCGTCAGGCCTTCACCGACTGGAATGCGGTCGGCCTGGCGGTCGCGGTCGTGAAGGACGGAGAGCTCGTCTTCGCTGAGGGATACGGAGAGCTCGAGCTCGGATCAGGCGAGCAGGTGAATGCCGAGACCCGCTTCTCGATCGGCTCCACGACGAAGGCGATGACCGCGGGCGCCATCGGCATGCTGGTCGACGAGGGCAAGGTGGCCTGGGACGATCCGGTGATCGAACACCTCCCGTGGTTCCAGCTCTCCGACCCATGGATGACGCGTGAGATCACGATTCGCGATCTCCTGACGCACCGGGCCGGGCTGGGGAACACCGACTTCCTCTGGTACGAGCACGACGTGAGTCGGGAGTGGGTGGTGGAGCAGGTGCGACACGCCGAGCTCGCGTACTCGCCCCGCACTTCGTTCATCTACCAGAACATCATGTACGCCACGGCCGGTCTGGTCGTGGAGGCCGTGAGTGGTATGCGGTGGGCGGACTTCATCGACGAGCGCATCTTCGAGCCTCTCGGGATGACAGAGACGTTCTCTCTGCTCTCCGAGAC
>JBDGVS010000199.1:0-5343 GCA_039585535.1 Gemmatimonadota bacterium
GTCGTGCGGGCCGCCGGGAGCTCCTGCGGAGAGGCTCCCCGAGCCTCGCGGGCCCAGGCGGGATCGGGTTCCGGGGCGAGGTCGGGGTAGGTGACAGTCGGGTAGTAGCCACCCGTGGAGTGCCACGGCATATAGTACACGTGGTATTGGCGTGACCCTTCGTTCGGCTGGAAGCGGACCTCTCCCGATGCCGACTCGATACGTACGCTCAGGGCGTTGGTGACGGGTTCGCCACTGACAGCATCGAGAACGATCACGGACTTCGCGTCGGGGTCGTGGTCTCTCCGACGCCATGGGATCGTGACGCTCACGATGCGGGCGCCCGTGTCGTCCGCTTCGACCTCGATCAGCGCTCGATGATTTCCCCAGGACACGCCCTGATCGCCCGCCGCCAGTTGAGGAGCCCACCCCCCTGTTTCGAAGACGACACCGTCGATGACGCTCTCGATCGGCGGGGCTCGATACAACATCTCTGTCGCCGGTTCGGACTGTGTGCAGCCGTAGCCGGTGAACAGGGTGACTAGAGGCAGGAGGATACGCGCGACGGTAGGGGAGGGGGGCATCACACGGTGCGGAGTAAAGGGTGCACGGCTCTCTCTTCTGAGAGGCCACAATAGCGGGAAGCGAGAGGCGGAGCCGCCCCTCCTTGGCAGGGGCTCCGTATGTTCCACATTTGTGCCTGATGCTGCGGACACCCCTTCACGGAGCCGATGATGCAGGACTTCCTGACGCAGACCTTCTACGGAAATACAGTGGCGGCGTGGGCTATCGCACTCACCATCGCGGTTGTTTCCGTCATCGTGGGAAAGACGGTCTACTGGGTGGCGAGTCGAGTCGTCCGGAAGGCGACCAGTCGGACCGAGACCACGGTCGACGACTTCCTGCTCGATACGATCGACGAGCCGATCGTCGTGATCGTGACGGTGATCGGATTCTGGATCGGCGTTCAGACACTCACGCTTCCGGCAGGTGCCGAGTCCTTCCTGTGGGCATCGACCCAGGCTGCTCTGGTGCTCGCCGTCACCTGGATGCTGGCGCGGCTGTGGGACTCGTTCGTCCTGGCGATCCTGAAGCCACTCGTCGAGTCGAGCGACACGGACCTCGACGATCAGCTTTTGCCGATCGTGCTGCGTGGTGGGAAGTCCGCGCTCTGGATCGTGGGTGTCATCGTCGCGCTCAACAACGCGGGCTACGACGTGATGGCGCTGATCGCCGGGCTGGGCATCGGCGGCCTCGCCCTCGCTATGGCCGCGAAGGATACGGTGGCCAACGTCTTTGGAGGCTTCACGATTTTCACTGATCGCCCCTTCGTCATGGGTGATCGGATCGTCATCAGTGGCTTCGACGGAACCGTGAACGAGATCGGCATCCGGAGCACGCGACTGAAGACGCTCGCCGGTCGTGAGGTGAGTATCCCCAATTCACGCTTCGCGGACTCGCCCGTCGAGAACATTTCACGGGAGCCGAACCGCAAGATCTCCCTCAGCCTGGGACTCACCTACGACACCCCGCCGGACCGAATCCAGCGCGCGATGGATATCCTGGTCGAGATCGTCGAGGCACAGGGCGAGGCTACGGAGGAGAAGGTGATCGTCGGCTTTAACTCCTTTGGCGACTTCGCTCTCGGAGTCGCGGTCATCTACTACATCACCAAGGGTGCCGACATCATGGGGGTCCAGACGAGTGTGAACATGGCGATCCTCGAGCGCTTCAACGCGGAGAAGCTGGAGTTCGCCTTCCCGACACAGACGATTCACACCCTGGCGGGGTAGGCGTCAGCAGCAAAGTCGAGTGTCCGGACGCGTCGCGGCGCGCTAGCTTCGGTCGCCGCAGACCCTGGTCCGTGTTTCGGCGGACATTCCACTTTGTCTTGTTGACTCGATTCGAGATCCGATGCTGGAGATCAAACGCCTCGTAAGAGAAATTCATCGCCGCTCTTTGTGGCAGGTGCTTTCTATCTACCTGGCAGGGTCCTGGGTTGCCGTTCAGGTCGTCGACACATTGGTCGACAATGCCGGGCTGCCCGCATGGATGCCGGGGATGGCGATCGCCCTGCTGGTCATTGGATTCCCCGTGGTCATGGCGACCGCCTTCATTCAGGAGGGCGTCCGCCACGGGGAAGTGGATCCCGATAGTGCCTCGGATTCGGCAACGGGCCCTGTCGCTGGGCCCGCGGACGCTTCCGGCGGGAGCGCACTGCCGGGTGGAGCGCCCTCCGGACTCGGTTTGTTCACCTGGCGCAACGCACTCCTGGGCGGTGTCGGCGCGTTCGCCCTTCTCGGGGTGGTCGCCACGGTTTTTGTGGTCACGCGGGGGGCTCCGACGGAAACCGGGACGGCGGCGAGTGCAGCGCGTGCCCGCGGTGAAAGGCCTGTGGTCGCTGTGCTCCCGTTCACGAGTGGAGGTACGGAGGCGGAGTCGAGAACGCTCAGTCTCGGTCTCCACGATGATCTCCTGACACGCCTCTCCAAGATCCAGTCGCTGCGCGTCATCTCTCGCACGTCGATGATGCAGTATCAGGAGACGACGAAGGACATCCGCTCGATTGGTGAGGAGCTCGGAGCTGCAGCGATTCTGGAGGGAAGCGTCCTTACCGTCGGCGACCAGGTGAGCGTCAACGCTCAGCTCATCGACGCGGTGACGGACGAACATCTGTGGGCGGAGAACTATCAGCGCGCCTACACCGTCCAGAACTTGTTCGACCTGCAGCGCGAGATCGCTGAGCAGATCACCGGTGCCTTGAGTGCGACCCTTCTTCCGGAAGAACGCAGCGAGCTGGCGGCCGTTCCCACCGAGGATCTGGACGCCTACAACTTCTTCCTGCGTGGGAACACGTACTTCAACAACGGCCCCCGGTCGGAAGACTTCGAAGTCGCGTTCCAGATGTACGAGCGCTCCGTCGAAATCGATCCAGACTTCGCCGAGGCGTGGGCGAAGTTGTCGCTGGCCCACAGTCAGCGGTGCCAGAACTACAATTCGTGCTCGAGACCGGCCGTTCGTACCGCCACACTTGATGCCGCATCGAAGGCGCTCTCTCTGGCCCCGAGCCTTCCCGAGGCGCTCGTGGCTATGGGCTACTACCACTACTCGATCGAGAAGGACTATCCCCGTGCCCTGGAGTATGCTCAGCGAGCCGCTGAATCGGGGTACGACGATCCGGAGGTTCATCATCTGCTCGGTGCCGTCGTGCGCCGCATGGATGACTTCACCGGCTCTTTCGACAGTTGGTCGAAGGCCGTGGAGCTCGATCCTCTCTCCGGTCACTTTCTCGAGGACCTCGGGTCAACGGCGACCTACTCTCGGCGATTCGACGAGGCAGAGAGCGCCCTGGTCCGGGCGATCGAGCTCGCGCCCACCGAATCCGCGCCGTATTCGCGGCTGAGCGAGCTCTTTATCAAGCTCGACGGAATGGATACGCAGCGGGCGCGCAATGCCGTACTCGAGTATCCGAATCTCGACGACGGGGAGATGGATTCGGACCTGTGGTGGTTGGATCTCGTCGACCGAGATTTCGAGGCGGCTCTGACCTCTCCTTACGGTCAGCGTAATCCGTATCGCCGCGCGCTCGTTCTGGATCTCGCCGGGCGCGTGGATGAGGCGCGAGCGGTATGGGACTCCGTAACCGTAGGTACGGGGAACTTCCTCTCCGAGAATCCTGAAGCGTGGGGCGCTCGACTGAGTCTGGCACGGGCCTATGCCGGCCTCAGTCGCAATGAAGAGGCCGTGGCACAGACCGACACCGCGCTCGCCGCGGTTCCCTTCGAGGTGGACGCTGTCTCGGCGGTCGGGGCGCACTACAGGGCCGCCACCATATTCGCGCGAGTCGGCGACGCGGGACGGACGGCCGAGATGATGGAGCTGTTACTCGATCGGTCGACGGGGACCACACCCGCGGAGCTGAGGGCCGATCCAGAGTTCGATGCGATTCGCACCGACCCGAGAATCCGGGACCTGATCGGAAGTTGATCGGGGCCTGACGCGCTCGCACATGCGATCCCTGGACCGACGCGCATCGCTCTGCCTGAAGCGCAACGCTCTGCCTGAAGCGCAACGGTTCGGGCTGAGCCGCCATCCAATGCGGTAAGTAGGCACCCGCGACCGTCTCAGTCGTGCTCGTGCCGACACTCATGGGAGGGCAGGGGCGATGGGAAGCGAATCACGATTCTCGGGGCTGGGCAGCATTCATTCGTGGAGTCGCGAAGTCGCGCTCGGGCTGCGAAGACTACGCCGCCGGCCTGCGTTCACCGCCCTGGCCGTCGGCACGCTCACGATCGGAATCGGAGGAGCTACCGCGGTCGCATCGCTCGCATACAGTGTGCTGCAGCCGCTCGGATTCCCTGATTCGGAGCGACTCGTGGCCGTCTGGGAGACACACGACGGAGCCTCCAGGTCGGTCGCTCCGGCCAACTATCTCGACTGGCGCCTCCTCACGGAGAGCTTCGAGGGACTCGCCGCACATCGAACCGAGGGTGCGGCGGTTACGGTCGACGGCGTCGCGACCCGTGAACGAGTCGCCGACGTGTCGGGGAATTTCTTCGACGTCCTGGGGTCCGGGCCATTGATTGGTCGCGGATTCGATCCGTCGTTCGACTCTTCCTTCCCCGACCGCGAGATCGTGCTCTCGTACGCGGGTGCTCGGGCCAGATTCGGCGAAGCGACGCTGGCCGTAGGCCGCACCGCGCGCATCGCGGACGTCCAGTACTCGGTCGTGGGTGTCATGCCTCCGGGCTTCGCGTTCCCCGAGGAGGAGCTCTTCGGCTGGACGCGCTCGGCCACGGAGGCACCAGGAATTCGGAACTTCGGAGGAGACGTCACCACCATGCGCGACGCCTGGTACGTCCAGGTAGTTGGGCGGGTCAACGACGATGTGACTCTGGAACGGGCCGCGGCGGACTTCGCACGGGTGACCCGTGACCTCGAAGCATTGCATCCGGAGACGAACACCGCGGCGGCCGTGACGCTGGTTCCCTTGCTCGACCAGACGGTGGCTGGATTCGGGACGATCATGCTCGTTCTCGCCCTGGCCGTCGGTCTCATATTGCTGGCCTCGCTCTCGAACGTCGTCAATCTGGCTGTCGTCCGTGCGGAGGAGATGCGTCCCGAGGCGGCCGTGCGTGTCTCTCTCGGCGCCTCGACTGCGGACCTTGTGCGCGGCCTTCTGATGGAGGGGCTGCTGATCGGGCTGACGAGTGCGGGACTCGGACTCCTTCTCGCCGATGCGGGGCTCCGGATGGCCGCAGCCCGCTTCGGTTCCGCGATCCCCCGAGCGGCAGAGGTAGGCCTCACTGCGGGGCAGGTGGGCCCGGGCCTGCTTCTCGGGATCGTCGCCGGTGCGGTCGTCGC
>JBDGVS010000200.1:0-5303 GCA_039585535.1 Gemmatimonadota bacterium
CACTCGGACGTGGCGCGGACGAAGGAGCTCGAGTTCTTCGGCCGACCCTGGGAGCCGCGGGCTCGCGAGATCATGATCCGCCAGTCGGCGTACCTGAACAGCGGGGGCGTACAGGCTGCCACCCTCTTCGTTCACGGGGAGGTGGACTACCGAGTCCCGCTCGAGGGCGCGATCCAGCTCTACACGTCACTCAAGAAGCAGGGCGTCCCGGCGGAGCTGATCGTCTACGACGGGCAGGCCCATGGCATCCGCGGGCACTGGAACAACGTGCACAGAATGATGAACGAGCTCCGCTGGTGGGAGACGTACCTGAAGCCGACCGAGACGAGGCTGACGAGCGACGGGATCTAGCCGGCCTGCGGTCGGACCGGGTCCATTGACCTGGGTCTCCCGCTTAGCGTATGTGGACCGCTATGAACGTGCGTCACTTGTTGGTCGACTTCGCCGTCCGCTTTGATATCCCCGCGGTGGCGGCTGCCCTCGCGGGCATGGCTCTGCTGCTACCCGGCGCTTCCCATGCCCAGCCGGTTGATGGTGGTGCGCAAGACGTGCGTTACGAGACGTATCGAGAAGGTGTAGGCCGCCTCGTCGATGGCGTCTGGCGCGTGCAGCTGACGGCCCGCGAGGTGGACTGGCAGCCGCGCGGGGAAGGCACCCCTGTACTGAAGGCGCATGCGTTCCGCAGCGATGAAGGGGTAGTGCACCTTCCCGGCCCGATGATTCGCGTCGAGGTCGGGACACCGGTCGAAGTGACCGTCACGAACGAACTCGACCAGGAGCTGGTCGTACGCGGCCTTACGGATCGCGGTCTTCCCGGCGACACGGTCGAGGCGGGGATTGGCCTGACGGTGGCGCCGGCCGTCATGCCGCCCGACGCACTCACGCTTCAGGCCGGCGAGACCCGATCGGTACGGTTTACGCCGACTCGCCCGGGTACCTTCGTCTACTACGGCCGGACTCTGTCTGCTACGTCGCCACTCTCCGACGAGATCTTCAGTGCGGACGGTCCGGACGGCCCCTTCGTAGGCCCGCTCGTCGTCGACTCGCTGGGCGGCGGTCCCGACCCGAACGAGCAGGTCATGCTGATCACTCGCTGGGCCGACCTCGCGTTGGACCCGAGTTCGTGGGACGTCAGCTGGCGCATGATGATCAACGGGCGCGCCTGGCCCGCCACGGAACGGCTCGAGTATACCGTCGGCGACTCGGTGACGTGGCGGGTGATCAACGTCGCACTCCATCCGCACCCGATGCACCTGCACGGCTTCTACTTCGAGTTGCATGCGCGGGGCGATCAGATGGGAGACACGACGTTCCTTCCGGGCGAGCGCCGACTCGCGGTCACCGAGTTCCTCGATGGCGGCGGGCAGACCATGCGGATTCGCTGGGTCGCCGAGACCGCGGGCAATTGGCTGTTCCACTGCCATCTGATCCGGCACATGGCGTCGAACCAGAGGATCCCCGGTGAAGCGGAGCCCGATCCCGGTGGGAACATGGACGACCACGCCATGCAGGGGATGGCGGGCATGGTCATGGGGATTCACGTGCGACCGGATCCCGATCACGTCTCGGCTCCACCCGAGCCGGTGCGCCGCCGGATCGATCTCTTTACGAGCCGTCGCGCGGGTGTGGTGGACGGCGAGCCGGGGATCAGCTTCATCACGTCGTCCGGCGGAGCCCAACCTGCACTGGACTCCGTGCACATTCCGGGCAGCCCCCTCGTGCTGACCCGCGACGAGATGACCGAGATCGTCGTGCACAACCGGCTCGACTTCCCGTTCGGCGTGCACTGGCACGGTCTCGAACTGGAGAGTCGGTACGACGGCGTGGCGGACTGGAGCGGGATGCGTGGGCGCGCGATCCCACCGATCGCGCCAGGGGACTCGTTCGCCGTCCGCATCGACCCGCCAAGGGCAGGGAGCTTCATCTATCATGTGCATTCCGAGCCGGGCCATGAGCTCACTCAGGGCATGTACGGGCCTTTCCTCGTCCTCGAGCCCGAGGAGCGGTACGACCCGGAGCGGGACAAGGTCATTCTCATGGGGAGCTGGGGCTCGGCCACGAACGAGATGCAGGCCGTCGTCAACGGATCGGCCGACCCTGAGCCGATGGAGCTCCGCGTCGGTGAGCGCTATCGCCTGCGCTTCATGCACATGAGTGCGGATGACGACAAGTCGGTTCGCTTGCTCGAGGACGGCGAACCCGTCGAGTGGACGCTCGTAGCAAAGGACGGGGCCGACCTGCCTGCGGCGCTTGTCGAGCCCTCCCCAGCCGAGCTACCGATCATCGGGGTGGGCGAGACGTACGACTTCATCTGGACGCCGACCACGTCGGGTATGCGCACGCTCGAGATCGTTACGGCCTACTACCCCGGAGGCAGGCAGGACCGCCTCGCGTGGCAGGTGAACGTGCGCTGAGCGGTGGCACCGAGGTATCGGACGCCCTAAGTGAGAAGGCCCAGTGATTCCAGCGCCCATCAGCGCTGACCATCAGTCCGAGCACCGATGTGCCGTCCTCTCCAGCCGCGGACTTCCTCACCCCCGTAGACCGCTTTTACACGCCTCCCGAGATCGCCCTGCCGCGGTCTGCTGTCTGTACGGTCAGGAGCAGCCCCGTGATGGCCAGAAACACGCTTCCTGCCATGGTGGGGATGGATACGAAGCCGAAGACTGCGACGTAGCGTCCGGTGCATGGGGCGTCGGAGACGCATGCGACCACGTCCAGAGCGGGCTGCCACTGAATGAACACGTGGTAGATGGAGATAGCGAGGCCGACCACGGACAGAGGGAGGCCGACCCGCCACACTCTGGGGTCGCCCATGGCGCTGCCGATCGCGAGGATCAGGACCAGCGGGTACATGGCGAACCGCTGATACCAGCAGAGCGTACACGGCGCGAAGCCAACTACCTCCGACAGGTACAGGCTCGAGGCCATGGCAGTGGACGCAAGCAGGCAAGCCCAGAAGATGGGGTGTCGCTCCTGACCTTGGAACGCCGCACCCAGGCGTCTCCTGGAGCCGGGAATGACCATCATGACGACGAGCACCAATCCGCCGGCGAAGACCGGGATGGCGAAGAACCCCAGGGTCGTGATGACCATCGGATAGAGCGACACCTTTTCCTCCTCCTTCACCTGTCTCAGAAGGTCGAACGTTCGGCACGAGTCTGCAGGGATGCAATCGAGGTCCTGGTGGCGACACACGTTCGGAACCACATCACGCTACGCCCGGATGTTGTTCTCCGTCGTCATCGCTTCGCCTGTTCGAACCGGGCGGACGCTCCCCGGCCCCGACGGGCCCGAAGCCTGCTCGACTACGCTGCGTGCCATGGCCCCTACCGGAGAGAGGATCTTCGGACATTGGTGTGAGCGGTGCGCTTGTGAGCCGACCGTCGTACCCCTAGCGTCCGCCGCGGAACGCGCGGACCCCGCAGCGCGCCCCTATCCCAAGAGCTTTGCCATGGTATCCGAGATCTTCGACGCATCTGCCTGGAACGAGGTCCCCGGCTTCGAGGGCCTGAGCGACATCACGTACCACCGCTCCCTCGATGGGCGCACGGTCCGGGTTGCGTTCGACCGCCCCGACTGTCGGAACGCCTTTCGTCCACAGACGGTCGACGAGCTGTTTCGAACCCTCGAGCACGCGAGAATTTCGTCGGACGTGGGTTGCGTGCTCCTGACCGGGAACGGTCCTTCGCCGAAGGATGGCGGCTGGGCGTTTTCCTCCGGTGGCGACCAGAGGATCCGCGGTGCAGATGGCTACAAGTACGAGGGCAGTGAAGGGGCGGTCGATCCGGCCCGACTCGGACGCCTGCACATTCTCGAGGTCCAGCGACTGATCCGCTTCATGCCGAAGATCGTGATCGCGGTCGTGCCCGGCTGGGCAGCGGGTGGCGGACACAGCCTCCACGTGGTCTGCGACCTGACACTCGCCAGCAAGGAGCACGCGAAGTTCAAGCAGACCGACCCGGACGTCGCGAGCTTCGACAGCGGATACGGATCCGCATATCTCGCGCGCATGGTCGGGCAGAAGCGTGCCCGGGAGATCTTCTTCCTCGGCTTCGACTACTCCGCGGACGAAGCACTCGAGATGGGTATGGTGAACGCCTCGATCCCACACGCCGAGCTGGAGCATACTGCGCTCAGTTGGGCCCGGACGATCAACGAGAAGAGTCCGACCGCGATGCGCATGCTCAAGTACGGCTTCAACATGATCGACGACGGCCTGGTTGGGCAGCAGATGTTCGCCGGTGAGGCGACGCGCCTCGCGTATGGTACGGACGAGGCGCGGGAAGGACGCGACGCATTTGTCGAGAAGCGGGACAAGGACTTCTCCCGATTCCCCTGGCACTACTGACGCGCGGACCACCCGTTGGCACGCTCAGCAGAAGGCCCCCCGGAGATCGCCCGCTCCCGGCCCGTAGTCGTGCCGCCGCTCACCTACCTCGAGCGGTACAGGAACGAGGGCACGCGCACGTATAGCGAGCACGCGGCGTACACCGAGTGCCAACCCGAATACCAGCCGACGATCGGAGCGCCGGACTTCGACCTCCCCGCGTGGGAACTCCCGCAGAACGTCATGCAGGTGTATCGGGCCGACCCCCCGGCGGAGCTCGAGGCCCGCTACCTGCCCGGGGATCGGGCCCTGTTTGTGGTTCACCCTCAGCTGGTCAACGACGATGCGGAGGATCCGTGGCTCGCGCGGACCGCAGCCTTCGGCCGTCCGCTTCCCCCGATCCGTGTCTCACCCGGATCGTCGACGCGCACACTGTTCGTGGTGGACCAACTCCGGCCCCATGCCCTGAAGGTCCACTTCCCTTACCGGGTCTCGCGGTATGGACGTCGGATGCGAGACGAAGTGGTGGCGCAGGCCATCGCGGTCTCGGGCGAGTTGCAGGCGTGGAGCGGGGGAGGTGACCCCGGGTTCGCGTTCATGCGCGAAGTGATCGGCGTGACCCACCCCAGGACGGAGTCCGAGGCGGCTCGCGGGGAGAACTGGGGCTGCCTGGTCCGTGACCTTCGCCCCTTTCCTCATGTTGCCGAGGAGCGGCGGCTCATTCCCGGCTTCGCACTGTACGGCAGGGACCGCTTCGACCCAGAGGTCGAGCCCCTCATCGTCGATCTGGTCGATGCGAGCGATCCGCTCGGCTGGACCCTCGACCACGTCCTGCTCCCGATCGTGCGTCACTGGGTCCGCTGCTACCGAGCGCTCGGGTTCATCCTCGAGCCGCACGGACAGAACGTCCTCCTCGAGGTCGATGGAACGGGCGCTGTGCAGCGCGTGGTTCACCGTGACCTGAGCGTCGGGC
>JBDGVS010000201.1:0-5296 GCA_039585535.1 Gemmatimonadota bacterium
CGTACTGGAACTGTCCGAGGCCGTTTGTGCGCTGGAACAAGAGAACGTTCCACGTAACGCCGTGGTCGTCACCTTCGACGATGGCTACCTGGACAATTTTGAGGTGGCCTATCCCGTCCTCACGGCGTTGTCCCTCCCGGCAACGATTTTTCTCACCACGGGCGTCATCGGAACAGATCGCATCCTGTGGCACGATCGGGTGTTCCGAATCTTTCAAGAAACCGAAGCCACATCCGTGCAGGAATTCGGACCGGAGAAGAGAACTCTGCCGCTCGACGGTCCCCTGCAGAGGACCGCGGCGCGCATCCGGGTTCTCGGTCACCTCAAGAGACTCGAGCCCGGATCGCGGGATGAGAAGATCGATCAGCTCGCGGAAAGGCTGGGCGAGGCAGATACGCCGTCCGGGGGCCGGTTGATGCTGAGCTGGGAGGAAGTACGAGAGATGCACCGGGGCGGGATCTCCTTCGGCTCACATACGGTGACTCACCCCGTGCTGTCGCGGATTTCTCCGGATCGGGTGCAAAGGGAAGTCGTCGAATCAAGGCGGGAGATCGAACGCCGTCTGGGGACGCCGATCACGATGTTCGCGTATCCCAATGGCCGGCAGGGTGATTTCGACGAGACGACCAAGCGTCTGCTAAAAGACGCCGGCTACGAATGCGCGTTGACCACGGTATTCGGCTCGAACTCGCCCCCCAATTGCAGGTGGGATCGGTTCGAGCTTCGTCGAGGAGGACCAGATGACGCCGATCCGGCGCTGTTTGAGGCAAAGATGAACGCCTACAAGTTCCTGTCCTAGCCCGGATTCCCATCAGCCCGTGGTTTCTTAGAAGGGCGTCGTGCACGCCTCCCTCGGTAGCACGCCCGACTCGATCATGGTGTCGAGCACGGCGTTGCCGACAACCGCGTGTCCCGTCGGGTTCCAGTGGAAGTCTCCTGGCAAGTGATGCGTCTCGTGGTTTCCGGAAGGCATGTAATCGTCGATGTGTACCAGCTCTGCACCAGTCTCTCCCAAGTAGCTCGCTAGACGCCGATCCCTTCCCTGCATCCCGTCCACGAAAACGACGACCGGCTTCGCGCCGGATGCTTCGATGGACGAGAGCAATCGCTCCAGCAACTTTCCGGTTACCCGCTCGGCGGGTGTTCGCGGATAGTCGATCTCATTCGCTCTCACTTCTGACACTTGCGGGGCCTCCGGGGCCACCTTTGCTTCTTTGCGCGCGGCGTGGATTACACGGTTGATCTGCGTGAGGAGGTAGGATCGCTTGGAGGTCCTAGCGGCGAAACGAACCAACGGGCCCTCTCGGGGTACGGGGCGATTCGTCAAAACCAACTCGTCGCCATCGATCACGAAGAGCGGTTTGTGATAGTAGACGTACTCCTTCGACCGGGTGTTGCTCGAGAAGTCGTTGGCGGCTACGACCAAGATGACGACGTCAGGTTCGAGATCCGCGCCCTTCTCCTCAAATAGAAGGAGTTCCTGGTCGGTGCTGTAGCCACTCACGCCGAGGTTGATCACCTCGACGTTCCGGCAGGCGTTTTCTATCCTGCTCGCGAAGATCTCATCGTATTCGACACCGAATCCCCAGACGAAGGAGTCCCCAATGACGACGATGCGTCGTTGCGAAGGGTCCTTCCGAGTTGGAACTTCCGGGCCGCGAAATCCCTGCGAGTTGATCTCGACGAAGGTGTCGAAGCCGAAGGACGCGAAACGTCCGCTCGAACTCGGCACGTGCGCCCAACCGTACTCGCGGTCGTACTGCCACAACTCGACGAGTCGACCCGTCCTCGGCGCCCATCCGGGGAACAGGATTCTCACTCCAACTTCCGCGACAAGCAGGGTGACCAGCAACGTGACGAACAGCAGAACGAGTTTCTTGAAGAGTTCCCGGATCCGTGGGCTCATCGTTCAGGGTTCCTTACCAGCGACGGTCGCGTCTGGGTTGCGGTCGTGCACGACGGACTTCCTGGACGCTACAGGATTCCGTGAGCGCGTCAAGTTTTCACTCTCTGGCGATTGCCGCATCGAGACATCTCGCGAGATCACCCACCTGACGCCTTCGCGAGTAGCGCTGAACCACTTCAAAAGGAGCTAGGGGATGCGTCTTGGCCCGCAACACACGCAAGAACTCTGGAAGCGCCTCGTATATGGCGTTGGTGTCTGCGATATCGACGATCGTTGCCCCGCCAGCGCTCCGCAAAACGCCGGCTGTATCACCCTGGTGCGAGGTCAGTGCGAGAATCGGGCGCCGAAGTCTGAGGTATTCGTAGACCTTTGCGGGAATCTGGTGGTTACACGAGGCGGACTGAAACAGGAGGAGCGCGTCGGAGCCGGCCGCGTCCCGCAAGGCCTCCCGATGTGGCAGAGACGGCAAGAGGCGAACTAGGTTGCCGATCCCGAGGTCGCGGATGAGCGCCTCGTAGTAAGGTTCGGCTCCTGACGCGCGCAGGTCGATGGCGACGTCCTCGTGCGTCAGAGCACCTTCGGCTTGGAGCTTCGCGACTGCTTTGAAGAAAGGGCGAGGATCTCGTTCCTCCGGGTAGAGCAAGCCCGCGTGGATGAGCCGCAGCGGTCGATCTGCGACGCGCTTTGATCGGTCACCGGCATCGACGGCAGCAAAGTCCTCCTCGTCGTAACCGTTGGGGATGACCAGTAGCCGTTCGGGAGGGACATGCGGGTAGCGATCTACATACATTTGGCGAGTCGATTCCGTCGTGAACACCGCACGACGACTTCGCTCGACGGTTTCTCGTTCCACACGTTGACAAACGGCTCTCGTGGCCAGGTCGCGAGGGTAGTTGTCCTCCGTCATCGAGTCCCGGAAGTCCGCCACCCATGGCAGTCCCGACAGTCGCGAGAGGGTCAACCCGATGCGGTGTGCGGTCACGATTGGAAACGTCGACCAGATCGCGTCGGGGCGGTGCCGCCTGATCAATCGAAGACCGGCGGGGATGGCGCCAAACCACCAACTCATCCAGCGGTCAGGGAGCGCGGTCCGCTGAAAATATCGTCCTTTCACGGACAGCTGCCGCGCGGCGTCGAGAGCGAACGCCCTCACGACAGGAACGTCGCCCGGGATCTCGTGCAACTCGGCGTCACCGCGACTGGGGTAGGCCCGAGGGCTAGCTGTCAACACTGAGGGGTGCCAGCCGTAGTCCGGAAGATAGCGCGTCGCTTTGAGCGTTCGGTGGATTCCGCTTCCTCCCCGATACGGAGGAAAATGGAAGGCGACGAGGAGAACTCGCTTCGTCACGCCGCAGCTCCGTCCCGAACAGCGGATCGGATTGCATCGATCTCGGCCTCCAATTCAGATTCCTCGATCCCCTGGTGTACGGGCAGAAAGGCGAGCGAGCGGTAAGGGCAGACACCGTCCGGCAATTTCGGATGCAGCGGGTCGACTCCCCGTATAGAGCTCAGCGCTTCATCGACGCGCCGGTCGTCGTCTGCTTGTAGTCGAGTTGCTGCTACAAGGCACAATACGATCGCGAGAAAGAGCTCTAGGTTCTTGCGCAAATCGACTCTCCTGATTATTCCATTTATAGAACCATAGTTGTGGCAGCGCCACCTGTCTAACCGCTGGAGTCGCGGAGGCGGCGAGCAGCTCGGAAACGGTCAGCCGCGCTTCGAAGCCGCGCCCAGCCGTTTGTAGACGTTTTCGTATGCTGCGACCATGGCAGCTACTCCGAATTCCCGGATCGACCGGTCGCGACCCGCAGCCCCGTGCTCGGCTCGTAGTCGGGGAGCCCGGTGGTACTCCAACAGCGAGCCTGCCACCGCCGTAGAGTCCCTAGGATCGACGAGCACCCCCGTCTCGTCCTGTACTACGAGCTCCGTATTGCCACCGACTCGGGTCGCTACGACAGGAAGGCCCGTCGCCATGGCTTCGAGGATGGTGTTCGAGATACCCTCGTTCAACGAGGTCAAGGCGAAGACATCGGTGGCGCGGAGAATGTCGGGAACGTCCTGCCGGTCGCCTAGGAACACCGTCCCGTCCCCGGCCTCGCGCTCCAGTCGCTGCCGCTCCGCGCCATCACCGACAACCAGCAGGCGAGTCGCCACGCCGGCGCTTCGGACGGAGGCGAACGCGCGAAAGAGGGTCGAGTGGTCCTTGATCGGGTCCAGCCGGCCGCAGATGGTCACCACGAATTCGTCTTTCGAGATTCCGAGCTCAGCCCGGACCCGTTCCTCTCCGTCAGCGGGACGGTAACGCTCGGAGTCGACGCCGTTGTAAATCTGGGTCACCGGGACGCCGACCCGTACGGTGGAGCGGAGCCATCGCTCCATCCCCTGGGACACGCAGGTGTACTCCCGGACCCAGCGACTGAGGAAGCGTCGTGCTCGAATCCGTCCCGACGATCGCCCGTAGGGGTCGTCCAGGGTCCAGCCGTGCTCCCCGTGAACCACCTGCCGGATTCCGGCAATCCGCGCGGCGATCACACCGTCCATCCCCCCCCAGTTTCGGGTGTGGACGATTGCCGGCCGGAGAGACTTCAGGGCCCTGGCCAGTCGCAATAGGAACAGCAAGGAGTGACCCGGGCGCTTGCCGAGCTGCACGACGGGGGTCCCCTCGGGTAGCAGCCGTTCCGACGCGCCGGATCGCGTCAAGCAGAGCACCGCGTGCTCGAAGCCCGGTGAGGCATTGCGAATGAGCGTGGCGACGCCCTTTTCCATCCCGCCCGTGCCAAAGGCATGCACCACGTGGACGATCCGCATCTAGATCGCCCCGGACTCAGTTTCCGAGCCTTGCCGGACCGGCCGATGCACTCCGCGCTGCACCACCGGCGACGGCGAAGTTGTTGAACCACAAATTCAACATCATGATCAGCCACAGCTCCGTGGTCCAGTTGCGCAGTCCCTGCTGATGCTCCGTCCAGATCTTGTTCAAGTAGGCTTTACGGAACAGGAGGTTGCTTGCCTCGCCCTCCAGGACCAGTCCTGCGCCGTATTCGCTCAGGTCCTTCCTCAGCCATTCATGGATCGGAACGCCGAAGCCCATCTTCTTTCGATAGAGGATGTCATCGGGGAGCAGACGCTTGAGTGCTTTCTTGAAGATGTGCTTGCCGTCGGTCCCGACCAGCTTTCGTCTCCAGGGAATCCGCGCGACGCATTCCATGAAGACGTGATCGAGGATGGGGCAGCGTACCTCGAGTGACACGGCCATGCTGGCACGGTCCACCTTGGTCAGGATGTCGTCGCACAGGTAGGTCTTGATGTCGAGGTACTGGATCCTTGAAAGATGGTCGTCGGCCGGCGCGTGGTCGTAGATGTCCCGAAACATGTCGCTCGTGCGATAGC